>JAUXIQ010000071.1 GCA_030620925.1 Nitrospinota bacterium | reverse complement strand
TGCTTTTGACTGGCCTGGGAGCGGCCATGGATTTCTTGACCAGCCTCGGAATGGGCGAAATAGAGGCCGCCATCAGGAAAAATGCCGCGGTGATGCTTAATCACATCTCAGGCATGGACGGAATCACCCTTTACTCACCTGAGGCTGAGGGGGGCAGAGCGCAATCGGGCCTCGTCTCTTTCAGCGTAACGGGGATGGACGCGGAAGAAGTGGTAAAAGAGCTCTGGAGTCGGGGGAACATCGCCGGCCGCTGGGTCCCCGACCCCAAAGTGGTGCGGCTGTCGGTAAACTTTTTTAACACCGAGGAAGAGCTGGTCAGAGTCAAAGAGGTTATCGCTCAGATCGTCTCCCTGAACAACCGGACCGCATAACAGCTTCAAAACACCCTGGCTGTCCCTCAGAGCACTTAGAGACGTCCAGCAGGGCGGGACATGAATTGTCTCTACAAGTAGGGGCGATCCTTGTGATCGCCCTGGGCGAATACGAGATTCGCCTCTACAAATCCCCCGAAACGCGGGATCGCGCCTGGAAGGCGCTCCTACACCCCGTTCCTTTTCACCTTCCACGCACGAAAACCAATGAACGCATATACCCATCTCGTAGGGGCAGGTTTCAAACCTGCCCTTTACATATAATCATCATTACAGGGCGGGTTTAATCCCGCATACCGCGGGACCGCCCCTACAGCGAAAGCAGATGGCCCCCGAGCTCTTCACGGGCCGACAAAATGCTTGGGGGGAGCTCCTTCTTCATAAAAAAGGATGGCTCCCCCCATAACAAGGTGCAGCTATAGTCAGAAAGTTTCAGGCGCTCGTTTTCATCGTAACCAGTCGGTCCTTGTGAAAGGCGGCGTCTCCGAAGAGGTGCTCGTTGCATCTTGCTCGCTTGAAGTAGAGATGCGCATCGTGTTCCCAGGTGAATCCGATACCGCCCATAATCTGAATGCAATCGCCCGTGGCTTTGCGGTAAGTGTCACTACAGTATGCTTTGGCCATGGAAACGGCCTCTGGTGCATCGGGCGTATCTTCGCTCACCGCCCAGGCGGCGTAATAAGCGACGGACTTGGCGCTCTCAGTAATGAGCATCATATCGGCGCACATATGCTTTATGGCCTGGTAGCTCCCGATGGGCTGATCGAAGGCGATGCGAGTCTTGGCATAGTCCACGGTCAGCTCCAGAGATTTTTCCATCCCGCCCACCATCTCCATACAGAGGGCGGCGTTGGCGATATCCGCCACCTTGGAGATAATGGGCCATGCCTCTCCCTTCTGCCCCATGAGAGCGCTTTCGGGAACGGCCACGTTCTCAAAATTCACCTCACACTGCTTCCTGCCCCCGTCCATCGTCTTGAGAAGCTCGATGGACAGGCCGCTTGTCTTGGAATCGACCAGAAACAGCGATATCCCTTTAGCGGGATCCGCCCCCTCATCCGTCCTTGCGGCGCAGATGATATAATCCGCTGTGTGGGCATCGGGCACGAAGAGCTTGATGCCGTTGATGGCGTAGCCGTCGGCGGCGGGTTCGGCCTTAACGGATTCGATTCCCGCCGGCGAGAGCAGCGGGTCGCACTCCATGAGGGCTAAAGTGGCTCTCGTTTCGCCCATGGCAATACCGGGCAGGACAGCCTTTTTCTGTTCTTCGGTGCCCGCCAGTCTTATGGTCTCGCCGCCCAGGACCACCGATGAGAAGAAGGGGCCAGGCATCGGCACCCGGCCCATTTCTTCAAAAACCACCGCCAGGTCCTGGAAGGACATGCCGATGCCGTCATACTCTTCCGGAACCAGCAGGCCCATCCAGCCCAGCTCGGCCATCTTGTTCCAGACCTCCTGGGTGATGCCCTCATCGTTTTCCCACATTTCACGCACGTACTCGGGCGGACACTCGTTCTCAACAAAGTTGCGCGCTGAGCGCTTGAGCATATCTTGTTCTTCTGTAAAAGCCGTATCTACCATTGTCAGCTCTCCCTATTCCAAATATCCCTGGCTACTTTTTAACAGCAGCTCTGGCGGCGTCTTTGGGCAGGCCCAAAACTCTTTCTCCGATGATGTTCTTCTGTATCTCGGAGGTTCCCGCTTCTATAGTGTTCCCACGCGATCTGAGGAAGGCGAACTGGTACATTCCATCCTGCAGCGCCCATTTAGAACCGCTCATAAGCTGGTGATAGGGGCCTTCCAGCTCCATGGCGAACTCCTGCATGGCCTTGTTCATTTCGCTCCAGTAAAGCTTTTCTATGGAACCCTCCGGACCGGGCACCTCGCCCTTCAACAGTTTGCTGCGACTCCTCATGGTGTTGTGCTTAAGAATCTCCACTTCGATGTGAAACTGCCCCAATTTCTGGCGGATGACCGGGTCCTCGATGGCGGGCCGCCCGTTGCGTGTCACATTTTTGGCTAACTCGAAAAGCCCGTCGATGCTGCGCCTGAAGCTCCCGTACTGGCTCACTGCGTAACGCTCGAACATGAGGGTGGCGATGGAAATCTTCCAGCCGTCCCCCTCCTCGCCCAGCATCTGAGTCCGGGGAACGCGCATATCATCGAAATAGACTTCATTGAACTCGGCGTCGCCGGTTATCTGGACCAGCGGCCTGACGTCTATGCCCGGGGTTTTCATGTCGATTATGAAAAAGCTCAACCCTTTGTGCTTGGGCACGTCGGGGTCCGTCCTCACCACCAGGATGCACTGGTCGGCCATTTGCGCCATGCTGGTCCAAACTTTCTGGCCGTTGATGACGTAATCGTCCCCGTCTTTCACGGCGCGAGTGCTGAGCGCAGCGAGGTCCGAGCCGGCGTTGGGCTCTGAAAAACCCTGACACCATATCTCGCTCCCGTTAAGCATGGCCGGGATATAGCGATCTTTCTGCTCATCCGTGCCGAAGGCAAGAATAACGCCGCCCGCCATCCCGAACCCGATGCCGTTGAAATTCTCAACAGCAGCCCGCTTCTGAATCTCCTCGTCCAATATGAAGCTTTCGATGAGGGTGCCCCCCCGGCCACCGTATTCCTTGGGCCAGGTGATGCCCGCATAGCCTGCATCGAACAGTTTCTTCTGCATCTCCCTGTACCAGGCCACTCTCTCATCGAGGGCCTCTGCATCTTTGAATGTTGGTATCTTGCCTTTTTCGGCAATAACACCCTCCAGCCAGGGTACAAACTCTTGTCTGAATGCCTCTTCTTCAGGCGACAAATTGAAATCCATTTCTTCACTCCTCTCCTTTTATATTGAGGAATCCATAGCAGGGACAGTGTCTATTTATACAGATTACGCTCTTACTTTTCAACAGAAAACGCCCTGAAGCGAAAAAAGGGCGACCCCGCGTGTGGCGGGATTCAGAATGACAGGACGCGGTGTAGCGATACGACGAGCCGTGCCGCTAACAAAAGACCATCGCGTAAGTAGAGACAATTCATGAATTGTCTCTACGAGTGGTTGTACTTTACATGTTACTCAGGTTACTGGAGTCTCCCTCCCTCGATGGGAGGGAAAAAGGGAGGGTGATTAAGGGCGAGTCCCGCGGAAGGCGGGATCGCCCCTACGACACCCAACGCCCCCAGCAATTTCGCGTAGGGGGGCACAGCGTGCCGTTAGACTGCGCCCTGGGCAAGGCAAGCCCTGCCCCTACGATTCTGGAATGAAAGGGCAACCCCGCATGTGGCGGGATCAAACCCGCCCTATTGGGGCGCATGGCAATACGCCCCTACTTGAATACTATGGACGGGCGGTTCTCCTCCACGTAGGAGAAGCCTCTGGCATCTTTCTTTTCGCCGTATTCCGACTCCATCTCTTCCCTGGGCCCGCAATCCAGGGCGCGCATGGGGCAGGCTTCCACGCAGATGGGCTTTTTACCTTCATCTATACGCTCCACGCAGAAATCGCACAACTCGATTGTTGTGTCGCCCTCTTCATCGAAGCGGGGGGCATCGTAGGGACAGGCTTCCTTGCAGAGGCCGCAGTCGGCGAGGCATTCATCTCTATCGGCGTAAACGATGCCGTCGCTTTCCCTCTTCTTAATGGCGCCTGACGGGCAGACGCTGATGCAGGAAGGGTTTTCGCAGTGGAGACAGGAAAGCGAGAGGTGGCTGACCTCCACGTCGGGGAACTTGCCCTCTTCCAGTGTGCTCACCCAGCGCCGCGTGCGGGGTCCCGGCGGGATATCGAACCAGTCTTTGCAGGCCACCACGCAGGTGTAACAAGAAGTGCATCGCTGCTGGTTGAAGTGGAAGGTCATCTGCATAGTGAAATCTCCTTATCATGTAAACCGCTGCGGTAAAAGCCTTTAATATCTAATACGTTTTTCCGGGAAGAAAGGGGGCCCGCTCCCCGAGTCAAGTTTCTTCCTTCTCTACCTGCACCAGGCTGGTATTGCTGATGAATGCTCCGCCGGGGGAGTGTTTATCAGCGGTGAGCACGTTTGCGCAGCCGCCCCTGTCCACCCCCTCGCTGTCCGGGCTGAACCAGGCGCCCTCGTGTATGTTCACCACGCCGGGGATTATCCTCTCGGTGACCCTTGCCGGCATCACCACCGTACCCCGCTGGTTGAATATCTTCACCGGGTCGCCTTCCTTTATCCCCCTGGGCTCGGCGTCGACTGGATTGATCCACATCGCGTCCGGCTCAAGCTCCGCCAGCCAGGGGACGTTTTCGAAGACGGAATGAACGCGCCGTCTGAAATGGGTGGTGATGAGCTGCAATGGGAACTCCCCCCGGAGGGGATCATCAGGCCCCTCCTCCGGCTCTATATACTTGGGCACGGGAGGTATGAGGGGGTTCTCCATATCCGCCAGCAGCTCGGAGTATATCTCTATCTTGCCCGAAGGGGTGGAAAACGGATTTTTCTCCGGGTCCTCTATCTGGGCCTCGAAAGAGACGTAGGGTTCGGGAAGTTTGACGACATGTTTACCCGCTTTTTTAAACTCATCGTAGTCCTCGATATCCTCCGAACTTTCAACCGATTTCCTGAGCCAGCCCTCCTCGTCCAGGTCGCTGTAATCGTCCACTCCCAGGTGAGGGGCCAGCTCCGAGGAAATCTGAAAATCGGTCTTGGATTCCCCCACGGATTCCACCACCTTGTTCAGATATATATAGTAAGGAGCCGAGAGCCAGGGCTGGGCGATGTCGTTGCGTTCCATGATGGTGTTCACCGGCAAGAGGATGTCGGCATACCTTGCGGTGGCGGTCATGAACTGCTCGTGTACCACCACGAATTCCATCTTCCTGATCGCTTCCACGCCCTTGTTGGTATGCGGGAACTGGTTAAGGGGGTTGGCGTTGGTTACATAGAGGAGCTTGTAGTCCGCCGGATAGCCCCCGCTTCGGCCCTTAAGCATGGCATCCCAGATTCTGGATACGTGCACACGAACCGCCGTTGAGGTCGTCCCTCCGCGTAGCATGAGGGCGTCTTTACGCACCGGGCCGTCCACTTCCAGCGGGTTCTTGCCCGCCGAGAAACCGTGCATGTTGCGGCTGCCGTAGCTGCGCTCGAAGCCGGCGGCGTTCCCGCCGTGGATACCTATGTTGCCGGTCATGGCCGCCAGGACCATGGCCGCCCGGTGGTACTGCTCGCCGTATGCGGTGCGCCCGGGTCCCCAGCCGGCTATTAACGCCGCTGGTTTGGCGGTTGCGTAATCTCGAGCCAGCTGCTCGAATGTACCGGCGGGCACGCCGCAGATTTCCTCCGCCCAGCGGGGGGTTTTGGGCAGGCCGTCCTCCTCGCCCATGACGTAGGCCCTGTATCTATCGAAGCCCACAGTGTATCGATCGAGGAACTTCTCATCGTAGAGACCTCCATCTATTATTACGTAGGTCATGGCGATGAGGGCCGCCGTATCGGTGCAGGGTTTTATGGGTATCCACTTATGGGCGAAAGTGGCCGTGGAAGAGGTGAGCCTGGGGTCTACGGAAACTATGCGCGTCCCTTTCTCTTTGGCTTCTGCGAGACGGAGGGAGGTGTTGGTGTCCCAGATGGTCTCCGCCGGGTTCCACCCCCACATGATGATGAGCTTTGAGTTGGGCAGGTCGTCGCGGGTGTTGCCCGTGCTCAAGGTGCCGTAGGTAGCCATGGAAGCGAAGATGCCCCCTTCATGCGATGCGCCGCCCCAGGTTTTAGTGCAGCCGCCGAACTTGTTGAGCAGGCGGTAAGCCGCGCGCATGCCGTGGAGCTGGCCGTGCCCGCCGGAATAACCTATGTAGAAGATGGACTGGTTGCCATAAGTCTCTTTTACCCGCTTCAACTCCGAGGCGATGGCGCCCAGGGCTTCATCCCAGGAGATGCGCTCGAACTTGCCCTCGCCCCGCTCTCCCGTGCGGCGCAAGGGGTAGATGAGCCTGTCGCGATGGTAGAGCCGCTGCCGGTAGGAGCGGCCCCGCAGACAGGCCCGAAACTGCTCCTCGTCGTCGGCATCGGTTTCAATGCGCTCGATTACTCCGTCTCTAATATGCACCCTGAGGACGCACCGCCCTCCGCAGTCGTGCGATCAGCCGGTGTTGATTATCTCGACCTCCCCCTGTGGAGAATTTCTCTCAATCATCTTTCCCTTCCCTTAACGTGATATTCGATGAAGCTTTTCAGCCGTTGCCATACCACAGCAGATGAACTTCCCCCTGGACAATCAGCCAGAATTATAGCATGAGCGCAGCGATTTTAAAGTATTCTGTTAAAGAAATTTCACCAGTTGAACGTCTATAATATTTATGGAGATGCTCATTCCGGATATGGTATAAAACTCCTCAAGAAAGTCGATGCCGCTCCCGATACGAAATTATAAGTGACGGCTTATGCCATCTATCTTGAATAAAATAGCCGGAAACAAAAAGGCATGAAAAAATATTAATTCAACTTTAAGGAGAAACGAGATGATCCGCCCCCGAAGGACAAAGCAATTGATTTTGTTGAGTAGTCTACTTTTCATCTTCACCCTCACATCATGTACCGCCACAGGCGGAGGCGTATACATAGGCAGTCGGCCGAAACCCAGAGTCGCTCCACCGCCCGGCCATACCAAACCGGGCCCGCCGCCCCACGCCAAAGCCTACGGACGAAGGGCGAAACATCGCTATTACTACTATCCTTCCGCCTTCGTTTACTACGATGTAACGAGAAAGGTATACTTTTACCTTAAAGGGGATAACTGGCTGGTCTCCGTTTCCCTGCCGCAGAACTTAAGGGCAAACCTGGGGAGCCGCGTAAGCCTCGAGCTGGAAACCGAAAAGCCGTACACCCATTTCAAAAACCACAAGACCAAATACCCCCCGGGTCAGCTCAAGAAAAAGGGCAAGAAAAAGAAGAGAAAATAGTCTGAACGACAATCGACACCGAAAAGAAATATCCAAAAGGCAGGGCCGAAATGGCCCTGCCTTTTTAATTATGGATTGCATCATGCTCGGCGAGCTGATAAGCATCTTCGCCAACAAGCTCGCCCGCCACTCTTGAGCTCGATAGATACATACCCACACTTTTAAGGGTGGGTATCCGGATTTGGATCGCGGCTGGAAGCCGATCCTACAAGAGCCAGGGCAGGGGCGACTGGCGGTCGCCCTTGATCACCCTCCCGTCAAGGGAGGGAGACTCTAGTAACCAGAGCAACATGTTAAAGTACAACCACTTGTAGAGACAATTCATGAATTGTCTCTACAAAAAAACCCTTGGACAATCCCGCGGAACGCGGAACAGGCGCGACGTTGGTCAAACACTCCCCGGACAATCAGCCAGAATTATTGCAGACACGCCTCTTTTTCAAAGTGCTCTATGGAAGAAATTCCACTATTCCAGCGTATATCAGTAAATGTAAACATGCATTGGAGATACTCATTTCGAGGGTGTTATAAAACCTATCAAGAAAGTTAAGAGCGTTCCGATACTACATTATGAGCTATGACTCCAGCATTTATCTTCGATTTTAATAAGCTAAAGCGAAAAGCCATGCAAAAATATTAATTCAACTCTAAGGAGAATCGAGATGATCCGCCTCCGAATGACAAAGCAGTTGATTTTGTTGAGTTGCCTGCTTTTTATCTTCACCCTCACATCGTGTACTGTCACAAGAGGAGGCATATTTGCACGCCGGAACCCACATCCGAAAGTTGTCCAACCGCTAGGACACGCAGTGGTCAAACCTGCCCAACCACCGGGACACGCAAAGGCTAAACCTGTCCAACCACCGGGACATACAAAGGTCAAACCTGTCCAACCACCGGGACATACAAAGGTCAAACCTGTCCAAC
>JAUXIQ010000319.1 GCA_030620925.1 Nitrospinota bacterium | reverse complement strand
ATCCATGCCGGGGGCATGCTTCCCGTGGGCGTCATGGGCGGCGGAGACCTGGTGGAGATAATAAAAGGGGACGCCTATTACCAGTCCTATATCTGTCATATCCCTCGCAGCGTGATCGAGTTGGGGCTGGCAGGCAGGCTCGACTGCCTGGACGGAATGCTCTTCCCCTCCATCTGCGATGTCATCCGCAACCTTTCCGGGATGTGGCAGGTGATGTTCCCCGGCAAGTATGCCAAGTACTTTGATTTTCCACAGAATTTCGACCCCGCTGTGGGCGGCGAGTTTTACATCAAGGAGCTGCACAGCTTCAAGGAAGATTTGGAGAAAATGGGCGGCGGCGCAATAAGCGACGACTCCATGCGCGCCGCCATCGAAGTATACAACGTAAACCGGCGCCTGATGAACACGCTGTACGACCTGCGCAGCCAAAAGCCCTGGCTGGTGCCTACTTACGAAACCTATCTATTGGCCAGGGCAGGCAACATCCTGAGCGTCGAAGACCACAACGCCCTCCTGGAGGATTATCTGGAAGGGATCGAAGGCATGGACCGCAAGGAGATGGATAACGTGCGGGTGGTGCTGGTGGGCGCCTTCTGCGAACAGCCTCCCCTGGGCCTTATCAAGACGTTGGAGAATGCAGGCTGCTATATAGTGGATGATGATTTCATGCTGGGCCATCGCTGGCTACTCCAGGACGTTGATACTGAAGGAGACCCCATATCCGCCCTGGCCGGTGCCTTCATTGAGAACAGCACATATTCCTCCGCTAAATATGAAGCGGGGAATCCCAAGGGGAAGCTGCTGTTGGAGACCGTGCACCACCGCCGTGCGGACGGTGTTATCTTCGCCTGCCCAAGTTTCTGCGACCCCACGCTGCTCGACCGGCCGGAATTCATCAAGACCCTCGATGAGGAAGGCATCCCCCATACCGGCTTTCAGTACGCCGAGAACCTGGGGCAGTTCCAGGTCATCCGGGAGCAGACGGGCACCTTCTCAGATTCCATCAAACTCTGGAGCGCAACATGAGCACCGGGCAAGACGTACAGAAAGAACCCAGTATGGTTAAACAGAAAGAGATGCTGGGGGATTATTTCCAACGACTGAGCTGCGCCGGACAGGAAGGGAAGAAGGTGGTCTATACCTTTGTCCCCGGGAACCTTACCGAACTCATCCTCTCCATGGGCATGATACCCGTCTACCCCGAGATCAACGCCCTCCAGTCGGGCATGCGCAAGAGGTCGGACGAGTTCATCCGTGAATCAGAAAAGATCGGCCACTCCGAGGACGTTTGCACCTACGTGAAGTGCGACATCGGGATGATGCTCGCCGGTAACGAGGGTCCCACAGGCGAAAAGGTGCCTCCGCCCGACCTGCTCCTGTTGAGCTACACGGGGTGCTTCACCTTCATGAAGTGGTTCGAGAACCTGGGCAATCTTTACGAGGCTCCCGTGGCCATGCTGCACACCCCTTATCAGGGTGACGGACACATCACTACGCAGATGGTGGAATATATGGTGGGCCAGATGGAGCGGGAAGTCATTCCGCTGTTGGAGAGAGTTTCCGGGAACAAGTACGACGAGGGGAAACTCAGAGAATACCTGGCCCGATCCGCCGAGGCTGAGGAAGATTTCGTGTATGCCCTGGAAGCCGGGAAGAACATCCCCTCGCCCATAGACGGCTACTTCGCGGGCGTCTATTACATAGGCCCCATATTCACCGCGTTCAGGGGCACCAGAGAGTGCGTCGAATACTATCAGGAGCTTCGCCGTGAGATAGAGGGCAGGATAGAAAGGAAAGAGGGGCCCACGACGCCCGAAGGCATGCTGGCCCTGGAAAAATACCGCCTGGTGGTGGAAGGTCCCCCCAACTGGACCAGTTTCAGGGATTTCTGGAAGATGTTCTACGACGAAGGTGCCGTCCCCGTCGTCTCCACCTACACAAAAGTGGGCGGAGTATACGATCTGGGTTTCCGGCACGATCCGGATAAGCCGCTGGAGTCCCTGGCCCGGTACTGTCTGGGCGTATACACCAACCTGAGCATTCCCGAGAGGATAAACCTCATCGAGAAATATATAAACGAATACAGCGCTGACGGGTTCATAATCAATTCCATCAAGAGCTGCAACTCCTTCTCGGCCGGGCAGCTCCTGATGATGAGGGAGCTGGAACAGAGGACGGGCATTCCGGGCGGTTTCATCGAGTCCGACCTGGTAGACTCCCGCTATTTTTCCCACGCCAACATAAAGAACCGTCTGGAATCTTATCTTCAGATGATAGACCAGAAACGCAAATTAGGAGCGCACTGATGGGTTACTATCTTGGTATAGACCTGGGCTCCACGACCACCAAAGCGGTGGTCATGGACGACCGCGAGCAGATGATCGGCCGGGGCATAACAAACACCCGAAGCAACTACAAGGTAGCCACCAGAGTGGCGGGCGATGAGGCCATGAACAACGCTCGCTTCTATCTCCTGCGCAGGCAGGCGGGAACGGAGGACGGTTCTTCCGCCGGTTTGGGAGAGCTCTTCGATGCTCTCGAAGCCGATTTCGGCTACCTGCAGCAGGTGGATAAACTGAAGAGCCTCAAAGAAAACTGCTTCCAGCTATCTGAAGGAACCAAAACAGGCCCTCGCCTGGATGAAACCCGCGCCGCGCTGGAGTCCATTTTCCAGGCGCTGGAGGAACGCTCCTTACAGCTCTTCTCCACAGAGAGCATGGAGCGTTCTCAGTTTTTCAGGGATATCGTCGGCTCGGAGTTCCTGCGATTGGCTGATAGCGAAGGCAGAGCAGAGGGGCCCAGTTTCGAGGAGTTAATGGGCATCTACGACAAGTCAATCATAAAAGTGGAGAACCAGATAAGGGAGAGCGGCTTCCAGGAGCGCGTCATAGACACCCTGGAATTTACCTTGAGTCGAGAGCCTGAGCTGGCGGGCGACGGGGCGGCGGAAAAGGTGAAAGAACTGATGAATAACCTGGACAACGGTTCAGGGGAATCTTCTCATGATAACCATGTTGGCGAAATATCCCCCGAGGGTCTTCCCTTGGAGAACACCGTAGGTACCGGCTACGGGCGTCAGCGGCTTCCCTTCAGGAAAGACCAGATTCGCTCAGAGATTCTCTGCCACGGTCTGGGAGCACACTACATGTTCCCCGACACCAGGACTGTGCTGGATATCGGGGGCCAGGACACCAAGGCCATCCAGGTGGACGAACACGGAATAGTCAAGAGTTTTCAGATGAACGACCGTTGCGCTGCAGGCTGCGGTCGATACCTGGGATATATCGCCGATGAGCTGAACATCGGTCTGCACGAGCTTGGCCCCCTGTCGTTGAACTCGACCAGGACCGTGCGCATCAACAGTACCTGCACCGTGT
>JAUXIQ010000406.1 GCA_030620925.1 Nitrospinota bacterium | reverse complement strand
GTAGGGGTGACCGGTCGGTCGCCTGGGCAGGCACAAGACCTGCCCCTACGGTCGCGCCTGTCCCGCGGACCGCAGGCCTGCCCTCTGAAGAAAAAAACGTGTTGCGTAGAGACCATTCATGAATTGTCTCTACAGATGTTTATTTATGCGTTTTTCTCTTATCGCGCCTGTCCCGCGTTCCGCGGGACTACGTTGGTGGGTAGGAGCGACATCCCGAGAAAGAAGGTTATCAGGAGGGTATGTCCGGTTATTATTGGGCGGTCCAGCCTCCGTCGACGGCCATGGCATGCCCCGTGACGAAAGAGGCGGCGTCCGAACAGAGCCAGACAACGGCCTCTGCGATCTCCTCCGGGGATGCTATTCGTCCTATCGGTTCCATTGCGAGTATTTGCTGTTCACCTTCGGGTAGGAGAGTAATGCCGTTTTCCAGCATCGGCGTGCGGACTGCGCCGGGGCACACGGCGTTGATTCTGATGCCCCTTTGTGCGTATTCGAGGGCGGCTGATTTGGTCAAACCCACCACGCCGTGCTTGCTGGCTGAGTAAGCTGAAGCAGCAATTGTGCCGACCAAACCCGCCGCAGAGGACGTATTGACGATGGTCCCGCCTCCCTGTTTAAGCATCTGTAGAATCTCGTACTTCATGCACAGCCAGACGCCCTTGAGGTTTATGTTGATGGTGCTATCCCACTCTTCTTCATTGCGTTTATGCGTCAGGGCCATGGAGCCCCCGATACCCGCGTTGTTGAAAGCGCAATCCAATCGGCCGTGGGTCTCTACGGTTGCATTGACCAAAGCCTCTACCTCGGCCGAGCTGGATACGTCAGTTTTGATGAAGATAGCTTCGCCGCCCGCTTCCTCGATCATGCTCACCGTCTCCTCGCCACCTTCAGCGTTAACATCGGCTGCGATGACCCTTGCTCTTTCCCTGGCGAACGCCAGCGCCGTAGCCTGCCCGATGCCGGAGCCTCCACCGGTTACCAGAGCGACTCTGCCTTCCAACTGTCCCCCCATTTTGATGTCTCCCCTGTTGATATTGGTACAACTATTAACAGTTATGTACCCGAAAATGTGATGGGAAATTTATCTTTATTGTGCCTGGTTCGGCGGGGTTATACGGATTTTGGTGATTTCGTGAATTTGGTCGGTCAGCTCTTTTATGGTAAGTGGGTGCCTCCATACTGCTTGTCCCTCTGCGCCGTCCATAAGGGCCATGACGCATCTCATCGCCCGGTAGTATTCAAGGTGTTTGAAGTCGAGGGGTCTTGCTTCTTTATACGAGTCTATGTATTTTTTTACTATTTTTCCCCATTCTATTTGTGGCATGAATTGTTTAGCGATTACCGTAGATAACACAATTGTGAATGCTACATCCAGTACTGGATCGGCGATGATGAAACCGGGCCAGTCGAGGACTCCCGTTACTTTTCCGTCTTTTACAAGGATATTCATGGGGTGGAAGTCGCCGTGGCATATTGAGAGGGTTTCCGGTTCAGGAGGTCGGGTTTCAAGAAGCCAGTTAATCCCTTCACGCAGCCAGGGATGGGCACTTTCTATCTTGTCATTCAACCGGTCTAGTTTTCCATCGAGCCGGTATCGATTCTCCTCAATCCCCTGATCCTTCAATGCCTTGACTAGTGGCCCGGGATCGATGCCGTGGAGGGCTGCATGAATTTTGCCCAGCATGTCGGGGAACGTCTCAGAGGAGGCGTCCAGCATGTTTTCGCCCTGCAGGAACTCCATTATCAAGAAGGCGCCGCCGAGGATGAACTTATCCGTGCAGGTGAAGTAGACCCGGGGCACCGGGTATCCCGCCTCCGCCAGCACGTTCTGGACTGCGCTCTCCCAGACGGCCTTATCAGTTACCTGAAATGAGGGGAACAGGCGCAGGACCAGCGGTTTAGATAATTCTTCCCGGACACCGCTCAGCTTGAAGCTAAACGTGCGGGTTTCGTAGCCTCCTTCAATCTGAGTGAGAGTCGTTTCATAGCCTACAGCGGGATCGTTGAGCTCGGCCCTGAGATACTTTATGAGCGCATCTGAGACTTGATCGATTGTTTTGTCCGTGTCAGTCATCTAATTTGAGCTTCTATATTGTGGCGGTGATGATCTCCAGCCCGGTAAATCCTTCAATATCCATGCGCTGGATGTCTTTGAAACCCAGCCCAGTGAAAAATTCATTTTGTTCCTGGCGGTTGAGATGGACGACACCCAGGACAATTTCATCAAAGGCGTCGACAACGCCCGGCATGTATTCCGGTTTTCTGAAATCCTCTATTTTATCCGGATACTTGAAATCGAAAATCAGCATCTTTCCGCCGGTTTTCAAAGCCCGGTAGGCATTTTCCATGACCTTTACCCGGATATCGGGAACGATCTCGTGGAAAGTGACGCTCATGTTGATCATATCGAATTCATCATTGAAAGGCAGGGCTTCGCCTCCCATATTTTCCACGGAGACTCGCTCCTCCAATCCCAGCTCCGAGATTCTCTTTTTCACCTTTTCGGTACTGTAGGTGACCGGCTCCGCACCGACGAAGGTGCTCTTTTCAAACGTTTGAGCCAACTGGATGATAAGACCCGCCTGCCCGCAGCCGATATCCAGAAACCTGACGCCCCGCTCCAGCATCTGCTTCAGATGCTCATTTTGAGGAAAAATTATGTTAAGGAAAGCCAGAGTAATTTTTTTTGACGCTTCCGCCATCGTATCGGACCGTTCCGGAGTATAACCTTCGATGATTTTTCCTGACCGAAAGTAGTCGGGAGATTTAATAAACCTGTCCC
>JAUXIQ010000366.1 GCA_030620925.1 Nitrospinota bacterium | reverse complement strand
TTTCCGGTTTCGATACTTGCGCCCGGCGGCCCACGCACTCAGAAAACCGCAGGTGAGCACCGCAGCCACGATCATGATCAGAAGGGAGATTCCCAGGAGCATGCTTTCGGCAAAAATACTCATTCAAGGATTCCTCGGATTATTTCTGGTTGAAGGCGTTTGAATATTCATGATATGCGGCAGCGGATTATCCGGTAATACCGCTATTATAAGGGGGTGTTCAAACGGTATCAAAGGCGTGACTCAAACTCCAGCAGACAGTCGTTGCAGACGATGATGCAGCCCCGGGCGTCGTTATAATAACCCACCGCATCATCCGCCCCGAAGGGCTTCGCCTTCCCGCATTTGGGGCAGGTGAAGAGTTCTTCGGCGAAAATCTTGGAATCCAGGAATCCCTGGCGGTATTGTCGGACGTATCGTATGTAATCTTTGAGGAAGTTCATTATGTTTCCCCCTTTTTTGATAATCTACATTTTCTTCGGGCAACTTGTCAACAGAAGGTTTGCGTAGTATTTCTCTCTCAAAGCCACAATTTTCTGAAATCAAGCCCTTTTGTTCACGGTTTTTGGCGGCATAAACCTCTTTGTGGAGGCTGTTTCGTGTTATTCTTTGCTTTATCAGACCGAGATATTTGTGCCCATAATATGTTCAACCTGATAATGCGGGAGAGGTAGCCCTTTTGGCCGGATACGTCGTTAAGAGGTTGCTGCAGGCCGTTCCAGTGTTGCTGGGGGTGACGCTGGTTACCTACTTGCTCATCTTCGCCGTGCCCGGAGACCAGGCCAGGCTGGCGCTGGGCATACGCAGCGACGTAGAGACCGTTGAGTCCTTTCGCCAGGAGTGGAGGCTCGATGACCCCTGGTACGTTCAATACGGACGCTTCCTCTGGCGCGTCTCCCATGGTGACCTGGGGCGCTCCATGGCTACTAACGAGAAGGTGCTGGACAGCCTCCTCCATCGACTGCCTGCTACAGCCGAGCTGGGGCTGGCGGCGTTGCTTTTGGCGGTCCTGGTGGGGGTGCCGGTGGGCGTGATTTCCGCCGTAAGACCCTATTCAAAGCTGGACGACGCTCTTATGTCCCTGTCCCTGCTGGGCGTATCAATGCCCACCTTCTTCCTGGGTATTCTGCTGGCCTGGACCTTCGGATACATCCTGGGATGGACCCCCATCTCAGGGTATCAGGAGGGCTGGTCCGGCGTTAAATATCTGATCCTGCCCGCAGCAGCCCTGGGCACCGGACCCCTTGCCATCATAGCCAGGCTCACACGTTCAAGCATGCTGGAGGTCATGGGGCAGGACTACCTCACCACGGCCAGGGCCAAAGGGCTCCTTGAGCGGACGGTCATTCTGAAACACGCTCTCAAGAACGCCATGATACCCGTAGTCACAGCCATCGGCGGCTCCATGGCCGCCCTGCTGAGCGGAACTTTTTTCATAGAGTATATTTTCGGCTGGCCGGGCGTGGGGCTGCTTGCGGTGGACGCCATCACAAGTTACGACCTGACCGTGATCCAGGGCACGGTAATGTTCGCCGCGCTGGTCTTCGTCCTCGTAAACATAATGGTTGATATTATCTACGCTTTTCTCGATCCCAGGATAACTTACTGAAAAGTAGAGGAGAAAGAAGGATAAGATGCCCGGAGCGGAACAGACCGGTTTCAGCCGGCAGGCATGGCGCAGGCTCAAGAAAAACAGGCGGGCCATGGCCGGACTGGTAGTTATAGTTGCAATTGCCGCCGCCGCCGTCCTGGCGGGCGTGATCTCACCCTATGAGCCTGACAAGCAGTCGTTGGTGGAAGCTACCCAGAAGCCGGGCCTCAAACACCCGCTGGGGACGGACCGATTCGGCCGGGATATCTTCAGCCGGTTGGTGCACGGAGCCCGGGTATCCCTCAAAGTGGGCCTCATTTCACAATCGGTCTCCATGGCCATAGGGGTTCTCCTGGGCTCCCTGGGCGGCTACTACCGGGGTTGGGTGGACGACGTAATCATGTGGCTGATAAACGTGGTCTGGTCCTTCCCCGCGCTGCTCTTCGTCATCGCCGTAACCATCGCCCTGGGGCCGGGGATAAACACCGTCTACGTGGCCGTGGCACTGGTGAGCTGGGTGGGCGTGGCGCGCATAGTGCGGGGTCAGTTCTTCACCCTTCGGGAGACGGAGTACATCCTCGCCGCCAGGTCTCTGGGGGCGGGGGACGCACGAATAATTTTCCGCCACCTTCTGCCCAACAGCCTGGCCCCCATAATCGTGGTGGTCACCCTCGGTTTCGCCGCCGCCATCGTGGCCGAAGCCGGCCTCAGTTTCCTGGGTCTCGGCGTGCAGCCGCCCGAAGCGAGCTGGGGCTCGATGCTGAGGACGGGTTACTCATACTTCACCACCGCCTGGTGGATGGCTGTCTTCCCCGGCGTGAGCATCACGGGGACGGTGCTGGCCTTCAACCTCCTGGGAGACGGCCTGCGAGACGCCCTCGACCCCCGCATGCCCATCTCTAACTGAAATCAAAGCACTTACTTTGTGTCATCGCTGACGTAGTGGCGCTGCTTGCCGCGCCCCCTCATTTCCTATCTGCTGATGTTTTATGTCAAAGCAGCCCTATTCTGCCGTTTGAAATGGAAGATTATGGAGCGTGGTAGCGTATGCACACAATTTTCCTCTTGTTATAAGCGGTGAGGAGCGGTTATTCTACGGCGGTATGCGGGGAAAATCATGATGGATGGGACTATAATGCAAAATGATTTGATCGCGGCAGGATGCCGCTCCTACACACTGTTTCGGCCGTTGTTCCGACCCGCGTGCCGCGGGATGCCTATGTTGTCTACCCGCTGTAGGAGCGCCTTCAGGCGCGACTATGGCTGCGAAGGCTATGTTGGGAAAAGACTTCATCGAGTTTGCAGGCATCCGGTTGTGATTAAGGATAGGCTCGAGCATGGTATCTAAAGTATATTATACGGACGCAAAGACCGGTTACGGGCGGAGCATGCCGGACAAGCTGGCGGGCCTGTTCGGGGCGGCGGGGTTCTCCCGTTTCATAGAAGAAGGCTGGCTGGTTGCGGTGAAGATGCA
>JAUXIQ010000354.1 GCA_030620925.1 Nitrospinota bacterium | reverse complement strand
TTATAGGGGCCTCATACTTAGCGGACCTTTCGGCCATATCCTTGTCCATGTCGGAACGCCGGAAATCCCAGATCAGCTTATAGAGCATGGGTTCCGCCTCAGGGTCGGTGGTGAGGCGTGAACCTATGGCGTCGTGAAATTCACCGGCACTCTTTGCGAAGCGGCACTTCTCCATGGTATACCTGTTTTTGGGAAATATTATTCCTCTGCGATACATGTCATGGATGTCGCTCATAGCCGCCGCCTTGTCCATACCCAACTTTTCCGCCAGATCATCCGGGTGCCCGGGCATGGCCGCCGCCAGGTCTGCTTGCCGCGGCGAGATGAGATATTCGAGCAGCGCCCTGAGCGTGCCTGACTCTGGGAAACCTAAATTCTTCATTAGAACGCCGTAAGAATCTTTTCCGCTCATTTTGTCCCCTCCTCATGGGAAATCTTCAGTTTATTACGATGGCAGGGATTCGACATTCCACGCACATACTACTATTTTCCGCCTTAGATTTCAAACACCAAAACCGGCCGAAGAACAGAAGGAGACCCTTATGATACCCAGGAAAAGGACAAGGCACGCTATCCCCGCATTAACCGTGCCAATATTTCGCAGGAACGCCTTCAGGACGCGTCCGATTTCAGGAGCGTATTGCGATACGCCTCAATAGGCCGGGTTTAATCCCGCCACACGCGGGACCGCCCCTACGTAGTGCTTTTGTGGTAGGGAAATAGGGTTTAATTAGAAACACGATATTTTTTTAATTAAGGGCACGGTCCCGCGGCATGCGGGATGCCCCTAACTGCGCATTCTGTCATTCTGAGTACCGCATTCCGCGGGACATGTAGGGGCAGGCCCCTGTGCCTGCCCTATAGGAGCTTACCCGCACGAAACCCACTTGTCATAAGGTTTGTTGTACCCCCTAGCCCTTCCCGCCTGGGGAGGGGAATTTTTCGGTAGCTGAAAGATTGGAATAGCGTAAAAGCAGGCTAAGGGCATCTCTGGTGTCAAGACTAATGTCCCATCCAGGTGCAAAAAAGCCTTGCTTCCAGACGGGGACATCGTCTATCTTTTTCTTGAAAAGGATTAACAAGACTTTCATAATAAAACAAACGCCTGATAATGGGAGGGAAGAGACATGAACCGGTCAGACAATCCCGAGGAACAGAGCGCGCTCTCGCCAGAGGCGCTGAAAAGGATAGCCGAAGATGTCGCGGGTATCAAGATGGGCGAGGAAGAGCTGAAGCTCTGCGCAAACCGGCTGGGCGGGCTGCTTTCTTCCCTCCACGAACTGGAGAAGCTCGACCTGGGTGAGCTCGAACCCCTCTACACCATCCTCATTCGAGAGGAGGACTGACATGGACCTGACCAAACACACTATTTCAACACTGTCGGAGCTCATGGGCAAAAAAGAAGTATCCCCCGTGGAGGTGGTGGAAGCGGCGCTTAACCGTGTAGAAGAGATCGACGGGCGCACCAAAGCCTTCGTCACCCTGTGCGAAAAAGAGGCCCGGCAGGCCGCCCAACAGGCGGAGAAAGATATAGCCGCCGGGAACCATAAAGGCCCCCTCCACGGCATCCCCTTAGGAATAAAAGACATCTACTACACCGAGGGCGTTCTCACCACCGGAAGCTCCAAAGTCTTCAAAGACTTCGTCCCCGACTACGACGCCACCACGGTGAAAAAGCTCAAGGAGGCCGGGGCCATCATACTGGGCAAGACCAACACCCACGAGTTCGCCTTCGGTGTGATCACGCCACCCACCCGCAATCCGTGGGACCTGGAGCGGATACCCGGCGGGTCGAGCGGCGGCACGGGCGCAGCGGTGGCCACCGCCATGTGCATGGGCGGCACGGGCAGCGACACCGGCGGCTCCATCCGCATCCCCTCCTCGCTTAACGGCATCGTGGGCATAAAGCCGACCTTCGGCCGGACGAGCAAATACGGCGTTATCCCCCTTAGCTGGTCCCTGGACCACACCGGCCCCATGTGCAGGAGCGTGCGGGACGCAGCCTTTATGCTGGAGGCCATGGCCGGTTTCGACGCCAAAGACCCTTACACCGTCGACCTTCCCGTTCCCCATTACGCAGGAGGGCTGGAAGAGGGCACGGCCGGACTGCGCCTGGGCGTCCCCACCGACTATTTTTCCGAGCCCGTCGACCCCCAGGTAGGGGCGGCGGTGGAAAAGGCCGTGGACGTGCTGAGAGGGATGGTGGCCTCCGTGGAAGAGGTCTCCTTTCCGCATATCCAGGCTGCACCTGTGGCCGAACTCTTCGTGCTGTGCCCTGAGGCCAGCTCTTACCACGACAAATATCTGCCTGAGCATGAAGGGGACTACACCCCGGACGTTCTGGCATACCTGAAAATGGGCTACCTCATGCTGGGCGTGCACCACGTCAAGGCCCAGCGCTACCGGAAGCTGCTGCGCGGCGACTTCGAGGCCGCTTTCAAAAATGTCGACGCCATCGTGACCCCTACCCTGCCGGTTACCGCCCCCAAAGCGGGCGAAGATTTTATAAAGGTAGGAGAAGAGGATTTGCAAATCACTCGCCTTCTCACCAGAAACATGGTGCCCTACAACCTTACCGGGCTTCCCGCCATAACCCTACCCTGTGGTTTCGACTCAGACGGACTGCCCATAGGGCTGCAGATTGCGGGCCGCGCCTTCGACGAAAGCACCATTTTCAGGCTGGCTCATGCCTACGAATCGGCAACCGACTGGATGAAAACGCCGCCGCTCTGATCCTGGAGGAATCGACCTCATGAGCAAAAACTTCAAAGCCTGGCCCGAAGGGTGGCCCAGGAGCATCGACTACCCGCAGATGCCGGTCTATTCCATACTGGACCAAACGGCTGCGCGCGTCCCTGACAGGACCGCCCTGATATTCGAAGGCATGGAGCTTACCTTCGGGGAATTAAAAGAGTTGAGCGACCGTTTTGCCGCAGCCCTGTGGGCGATGGGCGTGAAAAAAGGGAAGCGTGTATCTATCCATATGACCAACTGCCCGCAATTCGCTATAGCATATTACGGCATCCTGAAAACGGGGGCGATATTCACGCCTCTAAGCCCTCTGTTTTCACCGCGTGAGGCGCTGAACCAGCTTAACGATTCCGGAGCCGAAACCCTGATCTCACTGGACACCCTTTACCAGGGAATAAAAAAGATCATACC
>JAUXIQ010000095.1 GCA_030620925.1 Nitrospinota bacterium | reverse complement strand
TCTTTATGGACGTCGAAGCCCGTCTTCTGAAGCAGGTTGGCCAGCGCATCGCCAACGGCGGCTCCGCGGCCGTGTCCCACGTGAAGCGGCCCGGTGGGGTTGGCGCTAACGAACTCGATCTGGACCTTGAGGCCCTTGCCCGCTGTTGAAGACCCGAAATCTTCCCCCTCTTTGACTATGCGCCTCAGCGATTCCAACCAGCGCTCGGGCTTGATGAAGAAGTTGATAAACCCCGGTCCGGCGATCTCCACTTCTTTCAACAAATCAGTGGAGTTTTCCAGGTTACTGAGGATCGTTTCCGCTACCGCTCTGGGGGGTTTGCCCTGGTCAGACGCCAGTATCATGGCCGCGTTGGAGGTATAATCTCCGTGATCGGTGTTAGCGGGGCGAGAAACTACTTCTTCCTCACCGTCTATTATGCCCCGCAACCTGTTTGAAGGAGAGATTTGTCCTCTTTCGGCGGCTCTTTTCAGTGAGGCGTTAAGTAACTGTTTTAACTCTTTTTTCACCTCCCACCCTCATTGTTTTATTTCTGAAATTTAAGTATACCTTATTGGTCTTCAATGTCAACGAAAAAAATTAAACGTCTTTTATTAATATATAGTTTGATTAAGTTCTGTCGGACATACAAATAATTAAACCTGTTTGATTACAATTCCAGGAAGCGCAGGGACTTCATCTCCCTGCCCAGATTATAAGCAATATGGTTGAAAATTATGTTCCCGGTTTCTTCCTTCAAGTTTTGGTTCAACTTTATACGGCTAGACCTTTTTAAATCCAACCCAAGTGTGGCGACAAGGAACTTCAGGCATCCCATGGAGATGGGGAAATGCTCCCCGGCCCCCGATAGACATCGGTTGCACAACACTCCCCCTCTGGAAGGGCTGAACCTGAGTTTATCGCCGCTCAAATCTCCCCCGCATGCTATGCAATCTTTGAGATGCGGCATATATCCGGCTACAGACAGCCCCCTCATGGCGAAGCAGAGCGCCAGATTCGGGCCCTGATCGCCGCTATCCAGCAGCTCTATTCCCTCCAGAGCCAGCCTGTACATAGGCAGGTTGATTTCGCCCGGTCCGCAGCAATGTTCCAGCACCTCCATCATGCAAAAGGCCGTAAACATCTTATCCATGCTGGAGGATATATCGTAAACTTTCACCGGATCGATAGAGGCCATCCGGTAGAGCTCCTGCCTCTCGTTGCCGAAATAGAGTGTGTTGAGAACCAGGAGGGGCTGGAAGAACCCGCTGTACCTGCTCTTCAAAATGCGAGCACCCCTGGCGACAGCCTTTATCTTGCCGTATTCCCGGGTGAAAAGGGTTACCAGGAGATCGGCTTCCCCAAGGTCTATCGTATTCACCACTATGGATTCAGTATCATACAGGGCCATGATAGCTCGGCTTTGCCGGATCGGCTTCAGGTTATGGGCCACAGAGGACGGATTCGCCCGCAAAAAGACCGGGTCAGCTTAAACTGATGCTTCATTGATAATGCCCGAACTCTTTGATATACCTGTCAATATCTGTCCAATGTTTCTTCGTCTTCACCCACAGGCTGAGGTGCATCCTCTCCCCGAATATCCACTCCATCTCCTTGCGGGCCCGGGTTCCTATCTCCTTCAGCATGGCCCCCCCCTTACCTATTACGATCATCTTCTGTGAATCGCGCTCGACATAGATGGTGGCTTCGACCCTGGTGAGGTCTCCCTCCGCGCGGTCTACTCTCTCCACCACCACTGCCACCGCATAAGGGACCTCCTGCCTGCACAGTTTAATGGCTTTTTCCCTAACCAGCTCGGACATGAGGAAATCCTCGGGCTGATCGGTGTACATATCCTCGGGAAAGTAGGCCGGGCCTTCGAGCATCATCTTTAGGGAGAGGTCAAGGAGCAGCTCCATGTTTTCCCCCGTGAGCGCGGAAACCGGTATAAGCTCCTTGAAATCCATGACTTTGCTGTAAGCGTTCATGAGGGGGAGCAGCTCGTCCTTTTTCATCAGGTCTATCTTGTTTATCAACAGAAAAACGGGGGTACCGGCCTCCTTCAGCCTGGGGAAAACGTACTTTCGGTCTTCCTCAACGTCGGCCCTGTCGTCGGTCATATAGAGCAAGAGGTCGACTTCTTTGAGAGTATCCAGCGCCGTTTTCACCATGTACCGGTTTATGAGCGATTTGGCCCTGTGGATTCCGGGCGTATCCAGAAACACCATCTGTCCGTTTTTATAGTTCTTGACGCCCGCTATCCTGTTCCTGGTGGTCTGGGGCTTATCCGTAATTATGGACACTTTACGCCCCATGACCCTGTTCATCAGGGTCGACTTCCCCACGTTGGGCCTGCCGATAATGGCCAGGAAACCGGATTTATGCTTGTCTTCTCCCATGGATACCACCGCAAGGATAGAGCTATAACCGCTCGGTTCTAGTCCTCAGTCGAAGGCGCCGCCAGCCGCCTGCTTATCCCTCACTTATCAGATCAGTTTTATGCTCAGCTCTCGCAACTGGCCTTCATCGACTTCAGAGGGGGCGTCTGTCATGAGGCAGATAGCGCGGTTTGTCTTGGGGAAGGCTATTATGTCCCGGATGGATTTCGCACCGCTTAAGAGCATTACTATTCTATCCAGGCCGAAGGCGATGCCCCCGTGCGGCGGTGCGCCATATTCCAGGGCCTCAAGAAGGAAGCCGAATTTGATCAGGCTCTCCTCGGGGCCGATGCCCAGCATCTCGAATATCCTGTTTTGCACGTCTCTGCGGTGTATTCTGATACTGCCTCCCCCTATCTCGTTCCCGTTTAGGACAAGGTCATGCGCCTTGGCCCTCGCCGCCCCCGGATCGCCGGCGAGCAGTTCCAGGTCCTCGTCCATGGGGGCGGTGAACGGATGGTGGACGGCTGTGTACCGCTTTTCCTGTTGGTCGTACTCCAGCAGGGGGAACTCTGTGATCCAGACGAACGCGTAAGCCTTCGGGTCTATGATTCCCGCTCTATCCGCCATTTTGAGCCGCAGCTTCCCCAGGATGGGAAGGGCCTTATCCCCGCCCTCGGCCACCATCAGAATCAGGTCTCCGGCTCCGGCCTTGAAATGGGCCAGCAGGGCATCCATGGCGCCTTCGGGGAGATGCTTGCCTATGGGTGACTGGGCTCCCTGATCGGTACACTTCACCCAGTAGAGGCCCCCACCGCCTTCCCCCTGGACGTAATCCGCCAGCTCATCCAGCTCTCTGCGGGAAAAGGAGGCACACCCCGCAATGTTTATTCCTCTGATGGAGCCGCCGTTTTCAACCGCTTTCTTAAAGGGGGGGAACTCCACTTCCGAGAGGAGCTTCGTGGCGTCGTTGATCTCCAGGCCGAACCTGGTATCGGGGTTATCCACCCCGTATTTATCCATTGCTTCCCGGTAACTCATCTTTGGGAAGGGCAAGGAAAGCTCAATCCCTTTGGTCTCCCTGAAAATTTCGGCCACCATCTGCTCCATTACCTGGAGCAGATCATCCTGTTCGATGAAAGACATCTCAATATCTATCTGCGTGAACTCCGGCTGTCGGTCGGCCCTCAAGTCTTCGTCCCTGAAACATTTGACTATCTGAAAATAGCGATCGTACCCGGACACCATGAGAATCTGCTTGAACAGTTGCGGGGATTGGGGCAGGGCGTAAAACTTTTTGGGGCTTACCCTGCTGGGCACCAGGTAATCCCTTGCCCCCTCCGGCGTGCTTTTGGTAAGCATGGGGGTTTCCACCTCGAGGAAACCCTGACCGCTTAAAAAATTTCTCACCGAGAGGCACACGTTATGACGCAGACGAAAATAGCTCTGCATCTCTTCACGACGCAGGTCCAGATAGCGGTATTTGAGGCGCACATCCTCCCCGACGTCTATCTCCTTGTTAAGGGAAAAGGGGAGAGCTTTGGACTCGTTCAGGATGCGCAGTTCGGCTCCCACCACTTCCACCTCGCCGGTGGCCAGGTTAGGGTTTGCCGCATCATCCGGCCTTGCCCTGACCTTTCCTTTAACCTCAAGCACGTACTCATCCCTGACCTTTCGCACCTCGCCGTGAGGTGCCTCGTGGATTTCGGGGTTAAATACCACCTGCACCAGACCCTCCCTGTCCCGCAGGTCCACAAAAATCACTCCTCCATGGTCCCTGCGGCTGTGAACCCAGCCCTTGAGTACTACTTCTTGCTCTATATGCTCTTTTCTGAGCTCGCCGCAGTAGTGCGTCCTCTGCCATAGTTCCCGTTGCGTCATAAAGCGATAACCCTCCAGGTCACTCCTGTATCATCGTTCTCCATAAATAAGAGAGGGCAGATGAATTAGCTCATTTTATCCGTTTCCCAGTGGATAATAACACAAAAACCCCTTAATGCACAGCGTTCTACCGCCATTATTGGAATATAAGCGAATTGAGATAATATACACTATGTTTTTCATTCGATATTCATGATAATATAGGCCCTCTAATTAGCTAATTCCGCCAAAGTTCATGATATTTCATAATCAATCGGGCCGGAAAGACCTCGCCGGAAAACTACGGTTAAGATGCCCGTGAAAAATAGACTTTGCAAAACAGCCCTCCTATACCTCACAGGGCTCATCCTGGGATATTTCCTCCTCCCTTCTCTAGCACCCTTCTTTATTTTTATTATAGCTTTTTCCGCCATTTCCCTAGCATTAGCGCGCCTGGGAAAAGTGAAGCTGGGGACTATGTTGATTTATGCCGTCCCGTTGTTGTGTGGAACGGTGATGTTCAACTTTCACGCCCACCCTTTCTTTCCGCCCCGGCACATTGTAAATCAGGCGAAAGAACATCCCATGGAACCGGTAACCCTTGAGGGGATCGTAACCAGGCCGGTGGAGAAGAGACGGCATTACAGCACTCTATACATCAAGTCCGTGTCCCTTCAGCGGAAAAATCGCTGGATGCCCGCGGAAGGTAATATCCGGATCATCACAAACAAGGCAGAGCTCGACCTGCAATACGGGGACAGGATAATTTTCAAAAACCTCAGGTTGCGCTTGCTGCGCGGATACCTGAACCCGGGCGGGTTCAATTACCAGGCTTTCATGGCCAGGAGGGGTATTTATGCCTCAGGTACCCTCTGGAAGGACGGCGGGATGAAGATCATCGCCCGAGGAGAAGGCAGCGGTTTCCTCTCCGCACTCTACTCTTTCAAGGAACAGAGCAGCTCGGCCATAGACACAAACCTCCCCGGACGAGAGGCGGGAATACTGAAGGCAATGATCCTCGGAGAAACGTGGGCGGTTGACCTATCTGACCGCATAAATTTTTCCCGAAGCGGCACCGCCCACCTGCTGGCGATATCGGGCCTGCACGTGGGTTTCGCCGCACTCGCCTCATATTACATCATCCTCTTCCTGCTTAAGGGAGTCATGCTGTTAACCATCAGACTGCGGGGAACCACCTTCCACGCCAGGAGATGGGCGGCCCTGGCCTCTATCTTCCCCGTAGTTTCCTTCGCCGCCATGGTCGGCGACAGGCCATCGGCCACCAGGGCCGCCATCATGGTCTGCACATATATGGGCGCCCGATTTCTCGACCGGGAAAAAAACCTGTATAACGCCCTTGCCCTCGCTGCAATGATAATACTTGTCTGGAAACCGCTCTCCATACTGGATATGGGGTTTCAGCTCTCCTTCCTGGCTGCCTTCTTCATAATCCACTATATACAGAAAACCAGGATTGAATTCGCCATTGAGGGCAGCCTGGCCGATAAACTGCTTAAACCCTCTGTCTGGAAACAAAAGATCATGGCCTATGTTCTGATTTCGGTGGTGGCCTCGCTGGCCACAGCTCCCATAATCGCCCGAAGCTTTAACGAAGTATCCCTGAACGCCCCGGCGGTAAACGTGCTGGCCATACCTACCTCCTCCCTGCTCGTTCCGGCAGGGCTTCTGGCCAGCATGGTGAACATGGTCTCCGAGACCGCCGCCCGACCCCTGTTTGCCCTTTCATCCCTCCTGAGCTACATCTTGAGGGAGAACTCCTCCCTGGTGGCGGAAGCCTCTCCTCTCTCCTTCAAAGTCCTCACCCCCTGGATGCCGGCGGCGGCGGCCTATTATTTCCTGCTGGCGTTGACCATTAACTTCTGGAGAAGGGGCCGCTTTCATGTGCTTTTGGCAGCTACCTCCGCGGCCCTGATTCTCTCTTTCTGCGCACCCTATCTCGTCTCACACGCTGACGGCAAGCTGCGGATCACCTTTCTCGACGTGGGCGAAGGAGACGCCGCGGTGGTGTTCTTCCCCGGAGGCAGGACCATGGTCATCGACACCGGGCCTTCATTCAGGAGCGGACGCGACACGGGGCAAATCGTGGTATCACCCTACTTGAGAAGTCATGGCGTCCGGCGTATCGACTACCTCCTCATCTCCCATGCCCAGCGGGATCACGCCGGAGGAGCCCCCTCCCTGATCAGGGATTTCGGCGTAGAACACCTGTGGCATAACGGAGACGGAATGCAAAAGTACCTCGACCGGTGGGATTTAGACCACGCCGCTCCGCCGCTGATGAGGCGTTTGTCCGCAGAAGACAGCATGTCTACCCGTTTCATAGACGGCGTTAAAATCGATGTCCTCCACCCGCCGGCCCGCCATCAACTTATCGGAAATCGGCTATCCGAAAATAACTCATCCGTCGTTATCCGGCTCACCTACGGGAACTTCAGCGTGCTTTTTCCGGGGGATATCGAGCGACAGGTGCAAAAGAAACTCGTCAAAGGGGGAGCGGACCTCAAAGCCACGGTGCTCAAAGCACCTCATCACGGGGCCGGAAACGCCTTATACTTCCCCTTCCTCTCGGCTGTCAGCCCGGAGGTGGCGGTCATAAGCGCCAGCAAGTATAACCGCTCAAAACATCCACACCCCAAAGTGATCTCCACCTACGATATGATGGACATCGAAATATTCCTCACGTATAAGGACGGCGCAGTAACCATCGTCTCCGACGGCCGCACATACAGCATAAACACCTTCATGGAAACCCTGCGACCTACCGATATCCGCCGCATAATGAACCGGTAGGGGCTACCGTCCCGCGGAAGGCGGGATCGCCCGAAACGGATCAGATGCGGCCTTTCTCCTCGGCTATGGAAGCAATGGTCTCGGCCCACGTTTTTTTAGGCACGGCGAAATCTTTCTCGTCCCTGCGCGCCATG
>JAUXIQ010000358.1 GCA_030620925.1 Nitrospinota bacterium | reverse complement strand
GCAGGTAACGAAGAAGTGATGGGAGAGGGAGACATAAAAGGCGGATATGCTGGAAAGATACTCTTCGTGGACCTGAGTGAGAGAGCCTTCAGAGAGGAATCTCTTACTGAAGCAGAGGTGCGCCGCTACTTGGGCGGAGCGGGGTAGCTGAAGGCGTAACGAGCCGGGAAAATCGATAGATTAATAGAGGACCGTATACAAATTTCTTGAATATTCAGAATGTTCGTGTAATATTTTAAACAACAAATGTTATCGTAAATAAATTTTCCCTTGAGGGTGATTGAGATTTAAGTGGAGGATATATGTCGACATTAGCTGAGAGGGTATTGAACAAAGAGATACGGGGGGTGGCAAGACTGATAACCCTTCTGGAGAACAATTCATCCGAAGCTACCGATGATATGAAGAGCCTTTTCGCTCATACGGGGAAGGCCTTTATAATAGGTATGACCGGTGCACCGGGGGCGGGCAAGAGCACGCTGGTGGACAAGTTTACCGCCGAGCTTCGCGCCAGAGAATTAACCGTGGGCATAATCGCCGTGGACCCCACAAGTCCCTTCACCGGTGGAGCCATACTCGGAGACCGGATCAGGATGCAGCAACACAGCACCGATGACGGCGTTTTCATCCGCAGCATGGCCACCCGGGGGACGTTGGGGGGGCTCACAGCTTCCACCAACGGCGTGGTCAACGTGATGGACGCCTACGGCAAGGACATAGTGCTTATAGAGACCGTAGGCGTGGGTCAGGACGAGGTAGAGATCGTTAAAACCGCCCATAGCACCATAGTGGTGACGGTGCCCGGCCTGGGGGATGAGATACAGGCCATCAAGGCCGGTATACTTGAGATCGGGGACCTGTTCGTGGTCAACAAGGCCGATAAGGAAGGAGCCGATGAGACCGCCCGCGAGCTTGAGATTATGCTCAGCATGTCCCAGGAAAAACTGGACTGGAAGCCGCCCATAATAAAGACAGTGGCCACCAAGGACGAGGGGATAAAAGAGCTCGTGGATAAAGTGTTTGAGCATAAGGAATATCTGGAGGAATCCAAGAATATAGTTGACAAAAATAGAATCCAGATAGAGACCCATATGAAGGACGTCCTCAGGGAAGAGACCATACAGCGGGTGTTCAAAGCGTTGGGTGGTGAAGAGGAGTTCGAAAAACTTATCCACTCGGTAGCGGAGAGAAAGCTGGACCCCTATACGGCTGTCGAACAGATTCTGGAAAAGGTCCTCAAGAAGAAATAAACACGAAGCATAAAAATTTTCAAGCATCAAAAGGCCTCGCCTGTTAAGCGAGGCCTTTTTCTTATAACACTCCTGTATTAGCCGTTTTGAAGTCGATCGCGGGCCGAGTACCGCAGGATGGAGCCCTTTCCAGGTGCGGCCGGGAGAATTTCATAATATTTTCGAAGGAGTCCGGAGAAACTTTTTTTACAAATCGGTTCCTTAGAGGTTATAATTCCCCGATGATATGTACAGGCGGTATTCTTGAGATCGAGCAGTAGTGATTCAGGGAGGAGCGGGGATGTCAGAGGTGGGGACGAGGTCGGTTAATAACGACAGGCTTAAAACTTTGACCATAAACATCTACAAGGCTTTGGGCATGAGTGAGGATAACGCCGAGTTCACTGCCGAGGTGCAGGTGCGCACCGACCTGCGCGGCGTGGATTCTCACGGTGTGGCGATGCTGGCGCGCTACTACGAGGGTTTTACCGGAAAATTAATAGAGCCCCGGCCGCAGATCAGCGTGGTGCGCGAATCGCAGACAACCGCTCTGGTGGACGGCGGGAACGGGTTGGGCCATCCGGTGAGCGGGTTCTGCATGGAAATCTGCATGGAAAAGGCGGAAAGGATGGGGGCCGCATTCGTTACCGCGCGAAACAGCAATCACTTCGGCCCCGCAGGTTATTACCCCATGATGGCCCTGCCCCGAGACATGATAGGTATTTGCATGACCAATTATTCAGTGCCCTTCGTGGTCCCCACTTTCGGAAGCAAACCCATGTTCGCCACCAACCCCATTGGCATAGCCATTCCGGCGGACAAAGAACCCCCCTTCGTATTGGACATGGCTACCAGCACGGTAGCGGTGGGTAAGCTGGCCATCGCCATGCGCAAGGAGGAGCCCATCCCCGAGGGCTGGGCCATGGACTCCAGCGGGGAGCCCACAACCGACCCCCGGGTGGGCCTCGACTCGCGAAGGCTCACCCCTTTGGGGGGCACCAGGGAATTGGGCAGCCATAAGGGTTATGGACTGGCGGTGATGGTAGATGTGTTGTCGGGTGTCCTCTCCGGGGCGGCATACGGCGATCTTATGGAGAGGGAGGGCACGTTGGGGACAAACCCCGCCAACGTGGGCCACTTCTTCGGGGCCATCCGCGTGGACAGTTTCAGACCGCTCGATGAATTCAAGGCCGCCATGGACGACATGCTTAGAGCCCTCAAGAATTCCCCCAGGGCGGAAGGCCACGATCGAATCTATGTGGCCGGTGAGATCGAATACGAGTGCGAGCAGGAGAGGCTGAAAAACGGTATACCTCTCAACCAGAAGGTAGTGAACGACCTGGAGAGGATAGCAGGCGAGCTGGGGGTGAGCTTCGACATCTGAGGCCCGGCTCTCTTTAAAAACCGGTGTCAGACACTATTCCACGGCCGCGTAATCCACGCGTTTCCCTTCCTTAAACCAGACCAGTACGCCCTCTTTTTCGTAGACCCAGGCCTCTATTCTCCGCTGGGAATTCATCGGCCGAAAAGTGTTGATAAAGAGGTTTATAAACCCGCGCCCGACATATTTGAACATTCTCACAAAGATGCCTCCTCCTCTTTTACGCATCGGGCGATAAAATTTTATATAATCGGGCTTCCCTTTTTCAGAGATGAGAGCCTGTTGATCGGCGGAGAGCCTGGAATACTTCAGCTTCTCAACCTTCCACCTGTATTCGTCTACCTTCTTGCCCTTCTGGATGAAAGACACGCGGTTGGCACAGCCCGTTATCAGTGCGGCGCATAGAAGAATTAACCCTGTTGTCGAAATCAACCGTTTCATCAGGTTCCCTTCAGATATGAACGTATTGCGATACACCCTGCTTTGAATATACCTCTGATTCTCAGCGGCCTTTGAACACAGG
>JAUXIQ010000394.1 GCA_030620925.1 Nitrospinota bacterium | reverse complement strand
CGAGCCCGGTAATGGGCAACATCATGATGGGCGGCGCCTTTTCCTGGACTTTTATCATACAGGCCATGCTGATAGGGGTTCTTTTTATAGGGGCAAACTACTATCTCTGGTCGGGGATGCAGAGGATATCCGGAGCGGAGAGATATCAGGGCTACATAAAATACCTCACCGTCATCCTCATCGTCTGTTTCGCCATCTGGCTTACCCCGCATAACCTGCCCCTGAGCCCCCGCGAGCAGGCGCTGGTGGGAGGGCAGTACCATCCGGTGATCAAATACCTGGGCCTGATGTCCGCCAAGAACGCGGTGGTCAACTTCATAATCCTCACCACCTTCTTCAGTTTCCTGCTCTACCGGCGGGGGAACAAGGGTAAAACGGTTCCTTTCTCCCAGCAGGGCCCGGAAGCCAGGTTGATAGTGGGGGTTGTGGGCGGTATCTGCATCCTCTTATTGGGTTGGCTGGTCTATTCACTCTTCGCCCTGGACCCCGCTTCCATGAACCTGGGGCCGGACAGGCGCCAGTATTTCCTCTTCCCCGCCTACCTTCTCATGGGTCAGATGGCGGCGGTGGTGGGTGTCGTGCTGCTGACTTTTTACGACCGGGGGAAACAGGCCCAGTGGCTCTACTTCGGCAGCACCGTTCTGTTCGCGGTGCTGATTTTGGGGGTTTACGGCTTCGTGGTAATGGAAAAGGCCAACCCCTTCTTAAGGCAGATCGCCGTGGTGCAGGTGATGATGGTGGTCACCTGTCTGCTTCTGAATACAGCCATAGATATATTTCTATTCCGGGGCGCCGAGGTAGTGGGAGGTATCTCGTGGGGCAGGATGCCCGCCAGGTCCCAGTACGTGCTCATCCTGCTCTGCTTGACCATAGTGATACTGATGGGATTGATGGGCTTCATACGCTCCGGGCTCCGGGAGGATTGGCACATATATGGAGTTATGCGGGATACCTCCCTAGGGGCTTACACGCCTACCATGGCCTACATGGCCAAGATGGTGGCGATAATAACCGGAACCTTTTTGGGCTTGGTGACGTTCGTCTTCTGGCTCAGCGGCCTGGCGGGGAAGGAAGAGAAGGTGGCCCATGCCGGTGAGGTGGGGCAAAGTTTGCCTGCCCTCGATCCGGGCGGAGAAGCAGCTGGAGACAAAGAGCTGAGAGGGGAAGAATGAGTAAAGACGACACTTCATGGATATTTTGGGCCACGGTGATCACCGTAGCCGCTGTTTATATTTTTTTGAAATCTGTCTTTCCTTATCTGGCCATGGTCATTGCGGACAAGCCCAACCCCCTGCCCATGCCCAGCATGGCTCTCCTGATGTATATGTTTCTGACTATTTTAGGAGCGGTGGTCTACATATCCTTCGATGATAGAAGGTTGAGACGGTTTTTGCGTCCCTTGCTCGTTCTGCTCATTGGCAGGGGCGCTAAAGGGTTGAGGGCCGGGAGGACCGTTTTCCTGATAGCCCTCCCTTTGCTGATGGCCGTGTCCATGTTCAGGGTATTGGTTCCCAGCGCCGAGCCCCCTCTGGGGCTTCGCATTCAGCATCCCACCATGCCCGGCAAGTATGAACGCAAGGTCAACCCATTCCGCAACCCCGGCAGTGAGTTGATAAAGCAGTTTCTGGAAAACAGTCCCGGAAACATGAGCAAAGAGGAGGCCAGAGCAGCTCTGGTGGCAAACTATATAGAAGAAGGGACCATCCTGTATCAGAAGAACTGCCGGCCCTGTCATGGCACCAAAGCCGACGGCACAGGGCCCATGGCCAGGGGCTTCAGGTTAAGACCCGCCAACTTCACCGACCCCGGCACCATAGCAACCGTCGTAGAAGCCTATGCCCTCTGGCGAGTGCGTGAGGGGGGAATAGGACTGCCCAATGACGCCAGCCCCTGGGATTCTTCCATGCCCAGGTGGATGGAAGATTTATCTGATCTGGACATCTGGAAAATAATTCTGGCCGAGTATCACATAGCAGGAATGGAACCACGCCTTCCTGAAAAGCACGAGGAACGTGAGTAAAAGGTGGTGATGATACTGAAGGGGAAAAAGGTATTTGGATCAGTAATTAAGGCCTGCCTCTGTCTGGCATTCGGTGTAACTTTGATGACATCCGCGTGGGGGCGGGCCTACGATGACGTAACCCTGAAGAAGAGCAAAATTTCTGAAACACCTGAGAATGTGGCCTCTGGAAAAGATCTATACAAGGAAAGGTGCGGCTTCTGCCATGGCTCAGAAGGCGACGGGAAAGGCCCCATTGCGGACTACCTGGCCCCCAGGCCCCGAGATTTCACCAGCAGCCTGTTCAAGTTTCGTGAAACCCAGACGGGCGAGCTGCCCACCGACGAAGACCTGTTCAGGGTGATTTCCAGGGGATTGCCCGGCACAGCCATGCCCGCCTGGGGGGAGGGCGAATTCAGGCTGAGCGAGAAGCAAAGGTGGCAGCTGGCCTACTATATAAAGACCTTTTCCCCCGATTTTGATGATCTTGATTTTAATCCCTACGAATTCCTCTTAGACCTCAAAGAGGAAATCCCCACTTCACAGGAGAGCATCCTTCGTGGCAAAGACCTTTTTCAAGATAAGAAGAAAGGGGGGTGCGTTAAATGTCATGGCAAGGCAGGAAGAGGCAATGGGAAGGAGGCCGGCATACAGAAAGACGATTGGGGCTACCCCATAATGCCGGCCGACCTGACCAACCCATGGAGGTATAAGAACGGAAAAACTCCAACGGATATCTTCCAAACGCTCTCCTCGGGGTTGAACGGCACCCCTATGCCAGGATATGAAGAAACTCTTGCAGAGGAAGAACGATGGAGCATAGCCCATTATGTGAGCTCTCTGATCCAAACTCGGGGAGCAGGT
>JAUXIQ010000438.1 GCA_030620925.1 Nitrospinota bacterium | reverse complement strand
CCTGCCACGTACATAACACCAACATACAGGGTAACGTATCATATAAGTAAAAGTTAAATATACAAAGGGCAACCCTTGGGTTGCCCGTAGCGTCCTCTGATTTTGTAAGAGCGGCATCCTGCCGCGAATTAAGGTTTGTTCTCGCCCCGGGAATTGTTATTTGCGCCGCATCCACGTAACTGATATATGTCGTTAATAACCCTGCATAAGCGCCCTGATTGTTATTCTGAGCCCCCCGTGTGGCGGGGCGAAGAATCTCGCCTGCCCTGCGACAGGGTGGAATCTGAAAGACCGACATGATACCGTCCCTGTTAACGGATTTACAAAGCTCCGGCGGCCCGGCAGTTGAATTGCTCCCTGCGAAGGCATTAAGTTGTAATTCGAAGCTATATCCCCCTGCAGAAGTATTGAATTTGAAATTAGTTCCCATTCAGTGTAAGATTATTGACCGCTTGACGGAGAGGTGGCCGAGCGGCTTAAGGCGGCGGTCTTGAAAACCGCTTCCCGCTTGCGGGACGGGGGTTCGAATCCCTCCCTCTCCGCCACTGACAGCAATTTTCAAGGGGCCCAAGGCAGAACCCCGGCTATCGACCTATATCATTTCAGAGAAGGGGAACGACGTGAACCTGACCTTAGCAGACCTTGCAATAAGAAACGCAAAGAACTACCCGGACAAGCGGGCGGTGGTGTTCGAGGATAAGGCGCTCACCTTCCAGGAGCTGAACCAGAGGGTGAACCAGCTCGCCAACACGCTCACCGCCATGGGGGTGAAGAAGGGGGACAGGGTAGCCGTCCTGGCATTCAACTGCATAGAATATATAGAAATCTATTTCGGCATCGCCAAGTGCGGAGCCATCGCCTCCCTGCTCAACTTTATGCTCCAGCCGGCGGAGCTGGACTACGTGATAAACTACTGCGGGGCCAAGGTGCTTATCCTGCAGAGCGATTTCCTGGACGCCATCGAGCCCATCAGGGATAACCTCTGCGTGGAGAAATATATAGTCCTGCACGGCAAGGGGGACGGCATGGAGCCCTACGAGGAGCTTATCCAGAAGGGCAGCACGAGGGAGCCCGGCGTACCCCTCTCCCCGCAGGACGACACTTTCATCTTTTACACCGGGGGCACAACGGGGAGGCCTAAAGGCGTTGTCCTCACCCACGCCAATCTCATCGCCAACTCCGTTAACTGCGCCATCGAGGCGCGCTACAAACATGGCTATTCCTATCTGGTCACCACACCCATCTTCCACCTGGCGGCGGGCGCCAACGTCTTCTTCGCCATGTTCATGGGGAGCAAGATGGTCATCACCAAGAGTTTCGAGCCGGAGGAGGTTCTTCAACTGACGGAGCGGGAGAGGATCAGCAACGTACTGCTGGTCCCCACCATGGTAAACGCCGTGCTCCAGGTGCCAAATTTCAATAAGTACGACATGAGCTCCATGGAGATCATCACCTACGGCGCCGCCAGCATGCCCATAGAAGTGCTGCGCCAGGGCCTTGAGAGGTTCCCCTGCGGGTTCCTCCAGTATTTCGGGCAGACGGAGTCGGGCCCCTGCCTCACTGTCCTCCCCCCTGAAGATCACCACCTGGACGGCGAAGAACGCTGGGTCAAGAAGCTCGGCTCCGCAGGCCGTCAGATGATCAACTGCGAGGTGCGCGTGGTGGATGAAGAGGGCCGGGAAGTCGGTGTCGGGGAGGTGGGCGAAGTCATCGGCACCAGCGAGGCCGTCTCCAGGGCCTACTGGGAGAAACCCGAGGACACCGCCGAGACTTTCCGCGACGGCTGGGTCTACACCGGCGACATGGGCACCAAAGACGAAGACGGATACGTCTATATCGTGGACCGTAAGAAAGACATGATAATCAGCGGCGGAGAGAACATCTACCCCCGGGAGATAGAAGAGCTGCTCTACCAGCATCCCGCCATTCTGGAGTGCACGGTTATCGGCATCCCCGACGATTACTGGGGCGAGAACGTGAAAGCCTGCGTGGTGCTCAAGCCGGAGCAGAAAGCCACCGAGGATGAGCTGATACAGTTCTGCAAAGACAACATGGCCAGCTACAAGAAACCCAAATCCGTCGATTTCCTGGACGAGCTGCCCAAGAGCCCCCAGGGCAAGATACTCAAGCGCGAGCTTCGCGAACAATACTGGACCGATAGAGACCGCAAGGTCTAAGCGACCCCCCGAAGGGACTGCTGGAAGGAGCAGAAGCCGCCTTTTATATTTGTTGTGGACGGTGGCAAGGGATTGACCTATTATATTATTGTTCGTCGTGGAGAGGTGGCCGAGTTGGCCGAAGGCGCTCGCCTGCTAAGCGAGTAGAGGCTGAAAAGTCTCTCGTGGGTTCGAATCCCACCCTCTCCGCCACCAACAATATATATAGTATAAAAAGTGCGCGCCCGTAGCTCAGTTTGGATAGAGCGGCGGACTACGGATCCGTAGGCCGCAGGTTCGAATCCTGCCGGGCGCGCCAATCTTTTCAATGACTTAGCCACAACCCATTTCCTGAGATCCGCCTTGGTGTCCATCCCATGTTGCAAAGTCAGGATGGCTTTCTTTTTATGG
>JAUXIQ010000085.1 GCA_030620925.1 Nitrospinota bacterium | reverse complement strand
TGCAAAATGGTATCGGTGTTGGAAATTTCGGATTCCGGCCCGTATCGAAGGTTTCTTATCATGTTGCCTTGGGGGACGTCTATTATCTTCCCCGGGTTCATGATGCCGGGAGGATCGAGGATTCCCTTCACCTCCCGCATGAGCTGATAAGCAGGGCCGTACTGCTGGGGCAGGTATTCAGAGCGCACCATGCCGTCTCCGTGTTCGCCGCTCACCGTCCCTCCCAGGGAAATGACCAGACTGTGGACTTCCCTGGATATGGACTGCATTCTTGCGATGTCGGCTTCCTCCTTTAAGTTCAGAAGCGGCCTGGTATGCAGGTTTCCCTGCCCGGCGTGCCCGAACAGGGCCGCCTCGGCCCCGTTTCTGTCCAGGATTTCGTATAGACTGGTTATATATTCCGGTAGCCGTTGGGGGGGAACGGCTGCGTCCTCGATGAACGAGGCTACCCGTCTGGGCCCCCTGAGCCGGTTCAGGATGGGGAGCATGGCCTTGCGTACATCCAGTAATGTCTGCTGCTCCTCCGGTTTTTCAGCTCTGTCCATGCCGGTGGCCAGCTTATGTTTCACGCACAGGAGCTCGGATAGTGTCTCCATATCGCCCGCCGGCGCGGAGCGGTCGCTGCCATCGAACTCCACGAGCAGTTGCGCCTCGACTCCTTCGGGCAAGAAGCGCTCCAGGTCGGGCCTCGCTTCGCGGCTTTTTTCCAGGCAGCGGCGGTCCATGATTTCCAGCATGCTGGGCCCGAGCTCCAGCGTCTTCATTACGGCCTCTCCCGCTTTCTCCAGGCTGTCGAAATAGAAGAATGCCAGGGACCGGAATGGGGGGCGTTTTATGACCTTCAGGGTGGCGGAAGTGATGAAACCCAGCGTGCCTTCCGAGCCTATAAAAAGCCTGGCCAGGTTGAAGCTCCCCTCTTCTTCCACTCTGTCCAGGGGGTAGCCGCTGCAGTTTTTGGGCAGGTCCGGGTAGGCGGCTTCTATTATCTCCCTGTTTCCCTCGATGATCCTTGTAAGCTGCGTGTAGATGCCTTTCCCGGCGCCCTCTGAATCTTTGCCTTCTTCCAGGGTGAGGAGAGTGCCGTCGGAGAGGACTACTTCTATGGCTTGAACGTAGTCTATGGTGTTGCCGTACTTGACCGAATGGGCTCCGGAGGAGTTGTTGCCCAGCATACCCCCCAGAGTGCAGTAATCCGACGTGGATGGATCGGGGGGGAAGAAATCGCCCTGTTTCCCAAGCGCCAGGTTCAGCACCCCGCATACCAGGCCCGGCTCGAAGCGGACACGGGATTCCTCGGCGCTTATCTCCAGGAGGCGGTTCATGTGGCGGGAGAAGTCCACGATGATGCCCGGCCCGATGGACTGGCCGGAGAGGCCGGAACCGGCACCCCGGGCGGTGAGGGGGATGCCCTCCCGGCGGGCGAAGTCAACCACCTCCAGCAGGTCGTCCCTGTCGCGGGGCAGCACGACTCCCAGCGGCTTCACCTGGTATATGCAGGCGGCGGTGCTGTAGAGGGTTCGGGAAAATTCGTCGAACAGCGCCTCGCCTTTGATCCTGCGGGCAAGCTCTCGGCCTATCTTTTCGCTATGGGTCAATTTTTCCATAATACTGAAATCTGGTCAGGGGGTTTTATTGGGATGAGAGGACATATTAATTCTTAAATTAACCCCGATCAAGGAAAAGGAAAGATATTTGTTTCAATCCCCCATCGAAGAGTTCAAATATCCGCCGATGGCCTTGAGGCCCTGCTCTATGTTTTCCCGGGAGTGGGCGAAAGAGAACCTCAGGTAGCCTTCCCCGCAGCTACCGAAGGCGCTGCCCGGGGTTACCAGGACCCCTGCTTTTTCCAATATGGATAAGGCCAGCTCACGGGAACCCTTGTCTCCTTTCTCCATGCGTGCAAATGTAAAAAAGGTGCCCTCAGGCTCTACCGGTTGGAGCCCCTCCATGGCGGATAGTCCGTTCAGCAGCAATTCCCGCCGGGCCTGGTATTCATTCTGCATTTCGGATACGCAGTCCTGGGGTCCCTGCAGGGCGGTCAGCGCCGCCCGCTGCCCGAAGGCGGCCGGCCCCCGGCTTACCTGCTGGTAGACGCGGTGCATTGCCCCGGTCAGTGGCTCCGGAGCCACATTGTAGCCTATCCTCCAGCCGGTCATGGCATACGTTTTCGAAAAACTGTTTACGGTGATGGTCCTATCTTTGATGTCCGGGATAACGGCGGCCACGCTCAGGTGGCGGTACCCGGAGAAGACTATCTTCTCGTAGATTTCGTCGGATATCAAATAAAGATTATTGCCCAGCACCATGCTGGCCAGCGTCTCCAGATCAGTTTCGTCCATCACGGTGCCGGTGGGATTCCAGGGGTTGTTTATCAACACCGCCTTGGTGCGTGAGGAGAGGCGTTTCACAGCCGTTTTGAAGTCCAGGTAGAAACGGTTGTCGCCGCATTCGGTGGGTATGGAAACGGGCATGCAGTCCAGATAGCGGATGAGGTTGGCGAAGGGATCGTAGATGGGGTCGGGGATAAGCACTTCGTCACCGGGGTTGAGAAGTGCGGCCAGGGCGGTGTACATGCCGGTGGTGGCCCCCGTGGTTATGAGCACCTCTTTATGGGGGTCGGCGGTCAGGCCGTTTTCCCGTTCCAGTTTCTCGGCGACCGCTTCCCGCAGCTCAGGGTATCCCCGCAGCGGGGGGTAGTGCGTATAGCCCTGGTCCAGGGCCTCTTTTGCCGCTTCCCTGATGTGATGGGGTGTGTCGAAATCGGGCTCGCCGCGCACCAGGTGAATTACGGGACGGCCCTCTTCTTCCATGCGTCCGGCCGCCTCCAGCATTTCCATGACCACCGGCCCCCTGAGCCCTTTCAGTTTACCTGCTATCTCAGGTAGTTTCATTCGGTCCGGCTCCTTTCATGCGGAAACGGGTACGGGGATTTCAAGTAAGATTTGCCTTCAAACAACTTAAATTGTATTATATTAGCATCTACGGTTTCTTATTGAAACAGCCCACCGGGAATATTTAGGGTAATTATGCTCTGTCTTCTTCGCAATAGAGGGAGGGTCTGATGCGTTTTTCTATGCCCTACGAACAGGGCCCCATCCGGCCTCCGAGCGAGGCTTACAGCCTTCTCGTAAGGGTAACCAGAAATTGCCCGTGGAACAAGTGCGAGTTCTGCGGCGTTTATGAAGGCGCCAAGTTTGAGCTGCGCAGCGTGGAGGAGATCAAGGAAGACATATTGAGGGCGGCAGCCTTCCACGCCCAGCGCGGCGTCGCGGTCAAGACCGCCTTCCTGCAGGACGCCAACAGCGTGATAATGCGCACCAAGGACCTGGTGGAAGTAATAAAGTTCCTCAAGGAGACCTTCCCCGGCATCGAACGCGTAACCTCCTACGGGCGCTCTCACACCCTGGCCAAACGCTCCGTGGAAGAGCTCAAGGAGCTCAAGGACGCGGGGCTATCTCGAATCCACGTGGGGCTCGAGACCGGCTACGGCGAGCTGCTGGAATACGTGAAGAAGGGCTGCACCCCCGAGCAGCACGTCACCGCCGGGCAGCGGGTAAAGGAAGCGGGAATAACCCTTTCAGAATACGTCATGCCCGGCCTGGGCGGGAAGAAGTGGTGGCGTGAACACGCAACCGAGACCGCCCGCGTGCTTAACCGGATAGACCCCGATTTCATAAGAATCCGCTCCATGAGTGCAAAGCCCGGAACTCCCATCCACGATAAACAGGAGAGAGGAGAGTGGGAGCGACTCAACGACGAGGAGATTATCCGGGAGGAACAACTGTTTATCCAGACCCTGGAAGGTATCAACAGCTACTTCGCCAGCGATCACATGCTCAACCTGCTCATGGAGCTCAACGGCAAGTTTCCCGAAGACAAGGATGAGTTGCTGGGCATAATAGAAAGATACCTCGAGCTTCCTCAGGAGGAAAAATTCAATTTCTCAATCGGGCGCAGGCTGGGGTATTACATGCGCCTGGACGATCGCGAAAACGAGGAGGCGCGCACCCACGTGGACATAGCCGTAGAACGTCTGCAGAGGAATTTCGACGGCGACATGGAGACAGCCATAATCAAGTGTATGGAGCAGATGATCTGACATCCTCCCGCGCTCAGCGGGACGTACTTATGAGCTCCTTTTATTCACCACCTCCCTGATTACCGACGGCTTCGCTTAAATCTTCAGAGGTCAGCTATACTTTATCGAGACTTCCCCTATCTGGCTGAACTGGGCGCGCACGCTGTCACCCTTATTCACGGGATGCGCACCGGTAAAGGAGCCGGTAATTATTATCTGCCCCTTGTATAATTGCCTGTCGAACTGCGCCAGCTTGTTGGCCAGCCAGGCCAGGGAGAGGGCGGGATTACCCATTACGGCTGCCCCCGCCGCAGTGCCCACCACCTCGCCGTTCACCTCCAGGACCATCCCCAGGGTTTTCAAATCGATTCCCAGCGGTGAGCTGAAGCGACTGCCCAGCGCCACTCCGGAGCTGAAGATGTTGTAGGCCACTGCGTCGGGGGCCTTGAAGCGGGCGTTCCGGTATCTCATGTCCACCAGCTCCAGGGCGGGCACAATTGCTTCGGTGGCGGTCATAACCGAAGCCTCGTTTACCCCGGGGCCCTTGAGGTCTTCTCCCAGCAGGAAGGCCACTTCCGGCTCCACCATGGGGTGTACGAAACTCGTGTAGGGCACACTGGTCTGCGATATTCCTTTCAGCGGGCTGACCAGGTGCCCGAACATGGGTTCACTCACCCCGAACTGCCGTTGAATCTGGGGATTGGAGAACCCCACCTTCATGCCTACCACCTTCCCGCCCGCTTCCTCCTTCAATTCCACCAGTCGGAACTGGACCAGGTAGGCATCCCGCATGGTCATCCCCTTGTGTTTTTCGCTCACCAGAGGGATGAGCCGCCCCGCATCATAGGCCTGGAAAAGCTGTCCGGCGATTTTCTCTCTGTCATCCTTCTTTAAAGCCATATTTACCTCCTTGCTGAATGATAAAAGAGATTATGCAGCGGAACCCTTTTATCATCACCGGCCTCGCGACACAAGCATAAATACGTTATGCACAACCTGTCAGGGCGTTGACTTTGACCGGGTAAGGGGGTATCATTCTTCACTGTTCATTCCAGGCACTTTTCAGGTTGTATTGAGCGACGGAGGAGGGAGAATGACGGCTGAAAGAATGGATATGTACAATCCCGAGGCGGAGGCCATGCCCAGGGGGGAACTGCGGGAGCTTCAGTTGAAACTCATAAAGCGACAGCTCCGGCACGTTAACAGGAACTCTTCCTTTTTCCGGGAGAAGTACCGGGCGGCGGGCCTGAACCCGGCCGGAATAAAGAGCATCGCTGATTTTCAGAACTACGTGCCCACCATGGACAAAGATGAGGTGCGCGCCGAGAGGGAGCGAACGGGCGACCCGTTCGGGGGCACGCTCTGTGTCCCCATAGAAAAACTGGTGGAGGTGAACCGGAGCACCGGCACCACGGGGAAGCCTAACATTTTCGGCATTACCGGGAGGGATAAGAAGTGGATGGAGGAGGCCTTCTCACGTATGCTGTACGGGGTGGGTTTCCGCAAGGGGGACCGCTCCATGGTGCAGGGGGGCAGCAGGTGGCACGGCTTCGTGCACGGAGTTATGAGCGGGCATTACAAGATGGGGATCATCCCCTACATCATTCCCGACAGCACGTTTGATATGATGCCTTCCGTCTTCCAGATGGGCCCGGACACCGACGTGGACGCCATCACGTTAGGCTGGCCCGAGCTGAGCATCAAATACATAAGAGAGAACGGTTTGATTCCTAAAAACTATTTCCCCCGTCTGCGGTTCACCTGGATGGCTATTAACGCCACCGCATCCCAGCGGGAGATAGTAGAGGAGACATGGGGTGTCCCCTACCGGGTGGTGGGGCATTCCGGGGATCAGTACGTCCCCACTTTCGAGTGCGATTACTGTTATGAGAAGAACGCCCTGGAGCATCACTTCCCTGAAGACCTTTTCTTCGTGGAGCTGCTGCACCCGGAGACCCATGAGCCGGTGGGCCCCGGGGAGCTGGGGGAGCTGTGCCTCACCAACCTGTGGGCGCAGGCTACGCCCTATATAAGGTACAGGATGGAGGATATCGCCCTGGCCGATGAAGAGAGATGCGGCTGCGGGCGGACGCACGTCAGGCTCAAGTTCAAGGGGCGCATGGCCTGGTCAGCCAACGTGGGGGGAGTGCAAATCTTCTCCGACGAGGTGGAAAACGTGCTGTGGAGATTCCAGGAAACCACCTTTCAGCGGCTGCAGCTGGTGCGATTCAGAAGGCAGCCACAGGAGAAGCTCATCGTCCGCACCTCCCACCTCCCGGTGCAGGATGAGCGCGGATTGATGCAAAAGCTGGCGGATGCTCTACAGGACGAGTTAAAAGTCCCCGTGGAGCTGGAGCTGGTGGGCGAAGAGGAAATCGCCACCAAGGGCATCAAGTTCGAGAAGTGCGTGGTGAAGGAGGAGTGATTCATCAGGCGCTGGTTAATCACTTTTTCTCCCGACCGGATCTGATGCGCAGTAAAATTCTTTAACCCTTTTCACCATCAACTTCTCGATAGCTGGATTTACGTTGCGCCGGAAATTCTCCCTTCGATCTCGACCCCTCATCACGGACGGGCTCTAAAGAGAAGCCCTTAAAAAACCGAAAGTTATATAAGGGATTTCCGCTGATGTATGCTCATGGTGAGGTGTGAAAAATTGAAGCTAGACCCCATTAAAAAACAGTTCAGCCGAACATGGAAGATATTCACCGCCGGATGGTGGAAATTCCTTATAATTTCGGGTCTGCCATATTTAGCCTTTGTCATTATCATGGCATTCTATTCTAAAATGTTCCTCTCTAAAAAAGACGCCATAGAAAACGACCCCAGGATAATTCTGGAGTTCATTTATCCGGTTACCATCCTGATAATCGCCTACGTTATTTTTTATCTAATAGCAGAGTCGGGTTTAATCTACAGTATGGACAAGGCTGATAGTATTACGGTGAAAAAAGCCTACAGGGTGGGGGCGGGTTATGCTCTTTCGATGTTCTGGGTGATGGTTTTGATGGGGCTCGTACTTGCCGGGGGCTTCATTCTGGCGGTGGTGCCGGGGATAATCTTCCTAATCTGGTACACTTTTGCCCCTTACGTTCTTATACACAAAGGGCTGCGAGGATGGGAAGCCTTCAGGGAAAGCAAAGAGTTGGTGCGTGGTTACTGGTGGCCCGTCTTCGGGCGGCTAATACTCTTCTACGTCATAATTTTCACGGTCCAGATTCAGGCCAACATCATGCTTCCGGCGGTGGACGCCAACATAGTGGCGATGGTTATTCAGCCCCTGCTGAACATATTCATAACCATATACATGTTCGTCATTTACCAGGACCTCGATGCCATCAAGCACCCGAAGGTTACGCCACCCCCGATACCGCGTATGTCATCACCGCCTCCACTTCCTCGTTCTTGACGGCATGGTGAGCGGCGACCAAATCCCTGTCCCTTTTCGGTGATGGGTGTATAGAGCGGGGAGATGGGTTACAAATGGGAAAGAATGACAAGTTGAAGTTAAACTCTATCATTCGGCATTTCAGCCTCACGTG
>JAUXIQ010000442.1 GCA_030620925.1 Nitrospinota bacterium | reverse complement strand
GATCCTGTCATAACGCTTCCCAACCAGCACCGCGCTCCGGGCTACACTCATATTTACCGCCTTTCCCACCCGATTGCCTGCATAAAAGAAGGATAGGCAACCGGCAAACCGTGCGTCAAGAAAGAGACAACACCCTGCAATTGACGTTACAAGGATACGTACAAATTATAAATCGACAAAAAAGGGGGCACGACTTTAGCCGTACCCCCTATGAAAATCGGGTGGTCTGATGATGCGCGTTTTCAGAAACGCTTGACGATGCGGCCGAATCCCAGGGTGAAATCGGACACACTATAGGTCGCCGCCAAAACCTCCCGGACCTCCAGCCGGTACCAGGGATCGATCTGTGAGGGAGAATCAAAAGCAAGAGAGCCGCTACCCCGCCAGAACTCCTTAAAGTTACGCTCGTCGCCGCCGTACAGCTCGACTAGTTCACACAGCGAAGGTGGAGCGTTCTCCTCGGGGCTGGGAATAACGCGCAGGAACAGGGAACCTGTCGGGGGCGGAGGCTCTTCCTTACGTTCCGGCCGGAGCAGAAGAGTTGCCAGCCGGTTGCCGGAAGGCCTCTCCACAGTCCCTATGTAAAGCTCCAGCTCCTGGCGGATTTCGATATCGGCCAGCTTTTTGGGGATGCCCCATATCTCGCGGCCGGCGGCCAGTGGTGATTCCGTGTTCAGTACTATGTAGGGCATATAGACTCGCGGCTCTCCCTGCCAGAGGCAATTGACCCGGAGGTATGCCTCCTGGTAAGCGCCGAAAGTGGTCCACGGATAGTCGAGAACGACAAAATGCGCGATGGCCGGTCCGTCCGGCAGCTCCAGACAGTCCGGCAGGATATCCAGTACCGCGTCAGGGTCCGTCTCGTAAGTTATAGCCAGCGACAGGGCGTTGCGATAATAGAAGGGGGGTCTTTGGTAGAGAGGTGCATCGACGGGCATGCTCTGATTCAATCGCTCGCCCGCGAGGCGACCTGTCCTGCTACTACTTGCTACAGTGGCCATGGCAATCTCCCTTTTATGGCAAACATTAAAATTGAAGTTGCAGCAATCGGTCTTTTTGGGACATGGTCTATTATCCCACTATGAGCATCAATATGGAATCTACTACAGGTTATCCAAAGGGATAATAAGGTGTCAAGCGGGATTTCAGACTAAAAGTCTGAACCCCAAAGATGCAAGGGCTTTAACAGAAAAAGATATAACCATCAGCGCAACTATTGGATATAATGAACCGTCCTCTTTAGAGCGAACCGATGATGGATGCTCGACAAAGGTAAAAGAGAGGGGGAGCCATGTTAGAGACAGCGATTTGTAAAATGCTGGGTATAAAATATCCCATTATACAGGGGGGGATGGCCTGGGTTTCTGAGCACAACCTGACTGCGGCGGTCTCCAACGCCGGTGGATTGGGCATCATCGCCGCCGGTAACCTCCCCGGCGAAGACCTCGTCCATGAGATACGTGAGACATACAAGCTCACGGATAAACCTTTCGGCGTTAACATAGTCCCCATAGCCGGAGTAAAATTTACCGACCACCTCAAGATCATCGCCGACGAAGGGGTTAGAATAGTGTCCCTCGCCTTTTCCGACCCCAAAATGTCGGTAATCTCAGAGTTGCACAAACATCGAATAACCGTCATTTGCGTGGTGCCTTCCGTTCGGCTCGCCAGGAGGGTGGAAAATGAAGGGGCCGACATCATAGTCGCCATGGGAACGGAGGCCGGCGGGCACGTGGGGAAGATAGCCACCCTGCCTCTGGTACCCCAGATCGTGGATGCGGTGAGTGTACCCGTAGTGGCGGCGGGCGGTATCGGAGACGGGCGAGGCCTGTTGGCCGCTCTTTGCTTAGGGGCAAGCGGGATACAGATGGGTACGCGCTTCATGGTCAGCAAAGAAAGCATTATGCACAGCGACACCAAGGCCCGCATCCTGGAAGCTACGGAAGAGGACACGATAGTAACCGGTATGGTTACCGGCTCGCCCATGCGCAGTCTGAGCAATGAATTCACCCGGCACTGGCAGACCAGGGAAAAGGAGCAGGGTCAGCGGGCAAAAGAAGAATTGCAGCGGGAGGGGTTGGGGCGCGGTTACCGGGTGATAATCGAAGGCGACATGGAACAGGGAACTCTACCCATGGGCCAGGGCTGCGGGTTGGTCAGGGAGGAAAAAAGCGTCAGGGATATAATCGACGACATAATCTCCGAGGCGGAAACCATGTATAAAAGAATCGGGACAATGAAAACGTGAGAGCGGCCTAGATATCTTCGATGGGCAATCGCTTGGAGGGGAACTCATAGATGAACCGGAGCAACATTTCCACAAAAGTCAGTAACTGTTCAGCGTCCTGTTTGGTCATTATTACTATTTCGTAGTACTTCTCGTTGCCTTTCTCCCGCACATGATCGACCCAATCGCTGCCGTTTGGTGGTATGAAATGGTTTCTTTCTAAATATTCTATATACTGTAAAAAGTTAAATTCTTTAGACGCTCCAACATCCGTGGCTATATGCACGAGCAGTTTCTTGCACGCCAGCACGGTGGCTGT
>JAUXIQ010000296.1 GCA_030620925.1 Nitrospinota bacterium | reverse complement strand
TCTTCCCACCCCTGAATGGGCTCATATTTGAACTTTCCCACCCTGAAGTTCATGCACCGCATTTTTGAATACTTCCCCCCGCTCCTCAAAGTCTTTGAACATATCGAAGCTGGAGCAGGCCGGGGAAAGCAACACCACGTCTCCCCGAGCGGAAATGCAATGTGCGGCCCGGACAGCCTCCCTCATATCCGTGGCGGAAATCGTTTCCACCGCACCCTCCAGGGAAGCGGCTATCCTGTCTCCGGCCTCACCTATGAGAATGGCCTTTTTAACTTTTCCCTCTGATGCTCTCCGCAAGGGGGCGTAGTCTCCGCCCTTGTCCTTACCGCCTGCAATGAGGATGATGGAGTCCTGAAAACTCTCCAGCGATTTTACCACCGCACCCACGTTGGTTCCCTTGGAATCGTTAACGTAGAGGACTCCGTCCAGCGTGAGTACCTGTTCCAGTCTGTGGGGGAGCCCCTCGAAGCTTTTAAGCACTTCCCGTATGGCCGCCGGTCCGACCCCGCAGGTTCCGGCGGCGGCGACCGCGGCCAGAGCGTTTTCGAGGTTGTGCATCCCCTTTATACGGATTTTATCCGCTTTTATGATTTTCCGGTCTTTGTCTCCCAGCCGGGAGAATATCCATCCGCTCTTTATGAAAACCCCCTGCTCCACCCCTTGCCTGCGGGAGAAGGTCATTTTTTGCGCCATGCAGCCCGCACCGAACCCGGCCAACTGTTCCTGGTCTCCATTTACTATCAGGTAATCCCCGGCCCCCATGTTGAGGTAGATGCGTTTCTTGGCCTCCAGATAATTTTCCAGGTTCGTATGTCTGTCCAGGTGGTCGGGGGAGATATTGAGCATCAAGGCCAGGTGGGGCCTGAAAGAAACAATACCTTCCAGTTGAAAGCTGCTCACTTCCACCACCAGATAGTCCGTTTTCCCGGCCTGCACCATCTCCACCATGGGGTGGCCCAGGTTGCCGCCCACGGAGACCTTTTTCCCCGCCGCCTTTAGCATCTCTCCCACCAGCACGGTGGTAGTGCTCTTGCCGTTGGTGCCGGTAACCGCCATGATCGGCGCCTCGGTCAGCTCCGAGGCAAACTCCAATTCGCTGATGATTGCCACCCCTGAGCTCCTCGCTTTGGCCAGCAGCGGCTGGTCCCACGGCACTCCGGGGCTGATCACGATGGTCTGTGCCTCGAGGAAGCTGGCTTCGTTGTGCCCGCCCAGCTCCAGCTTCACCTGGGGATGAATGGCGCCGAGGTACTGCGAAAGCTCTTCCGAGGTCTTGATGTCGCTCACCGTGACTCTGGCCCCCAGCCCCTGGAGGAGGTTTGCGGCGGCGAGACCGGAGCGGGCCAATCCCACCACGGTGACCCTGCGATCTTTGAAGCGCGCCTTCTGTTCTTTCATTTACCTTAACTTCAGCGTGCTGAGCCCGATAAGGGCCAGGACTATGGCCAGTATCCAGAAACGGACTATTATCTTCGGTTCCGACCACCCCTTCTCCTCAAAGTGGTGATGGAGGGGGGCCATCCTGAAAATACGCTTACCGGTCAGCCGATAGGAGGCCACTTGCAGTATCACCGAGACGGTCTCGATGAAAAAGACGCCCCCCACCAGCACCAGCACCAGCTCATGCTTTGTGGCGACAGCCACGGCGGCCAGCGCTCCCCCCAGAGACATGGAGCCCACGTTGCCCATAAACACCTGTGCCGGGTAAGAGTTGAACCAGAGAAATCCCAACCCCGCGCCCACAATCGCTCCGCAAAAAACGGCCAACTCCCCGACTCCCGGGACGTAGATTATGTTCAAATAGTCGGCGAACTTGGCGTGGCCTACCACGTATGCTATGATGGCGTAAGTCATGGTGGCGATAATTATGGGCCCTATGGCCAGGCCGTCCAGGCCGTCGGTGAGGTTCACGGCGTTGGTGGTGCCCACCACCACCAGGACCATGATGGAGAAGTATATCCAGCCCAGGTCGGGCAGAAAGTTTTTGAAGAAAGGGAAGCTTAGCTGGGTGAGGCCGGGTGTTCCGGCAAACTGATAGTAGAAGAGCATGGCCATCCCCAAACCCGCCCCCGTCTGCACCAATAGCTTATACCGAGCTCTAAAACCCTGGCTGTTCTTGTCTCTTATTTTCAGGTAGTCATCGATGAAACCCACCACTCCGAACCCCACCGTGGATAATATCACCAGCCAGATGAATTTGTTGGTCAAGTCGGCCCACAAGAGGGTGGGAATGATGCAGGCGATGAGTATCTGGATGCCCCCCATGGTGGGGGTGCCTTCTTTCACATAATGGGTCTTGGGTCCGTCCTTGCGGATGGTTTCCCCTATCTCGCTCTTCTTGAGCCAGGCGATCACCCAGGGCCCGATGATGAAGCTAATGATCAGGGCGGTAATGACCGCGTATGCGGTCCTGAAGGTGATATACCTGAAAACGTTGAAGAACGAATAGATTTCATGAAGAGGGTAGAGTAGATGGTAGAGCATCAGTCGTCCCCGATAAGTTTTTCCAGTCGTTCAACCACTTTTTCCAGGCCGATTCCCCTGGAGCCCTTTACCATGACCCACTGGCCCTTATCCACCAACTGGGGGATAAGTTCCGCCGCCTCCTCCGCGCTTCCAACGGCGAACGTCTTTTCCTTCGGTAGACCGCCTTTAATCGCTCCCTCCACCACGTCGCCCGCGTGCCCTCCCACGGCCAGCAGCTTCCCTTGATGGATGGATGCCGCGAAGCTGCCCAGCTGGTAATGAAATTTCTTAGAGCCTTCGCCCAGCTCCAGCATGTCTCCGAGGATGAGCGTGCTGTTTCTGCTCCGGGTGAGACTGGTGAAAGTTTTGAGAGCCTCTTCCATGGATTTTGGATTGGCGTTATAGCAATCGTTATAAATCTTTACGTCGTGGTCCAGCCTGATTATCTCAGACCTCATGGGCAGGCCGTGGTAGCCTTCGAGCCCCTCTTTTATTTCCCGGGGCGTCATTTTCATGGTCAGCCCCACGGCCGCCGCCGCGGCAGCATTGAACGCGTTGTAGCGGCCGGGAATATTCAACTCCACGGGGATGGTCTGAAAGCCCATGTCCAGCACAAAAGCGACGTGTCCGGACTTTTTGTTGTTTATTTTATTGCAGCTCACGGTGCAGCCCGGGCCGTTGCCGAAGGTGATAAGCCTGCTCTTCGCCCTGAGGGCGAGCTGAGAGCACATGTCATCAGCCATATTTATAACCACCGTATCCTCGCAGCCCAGGGAATCGACCAGCTCCCCCTTGGCATCGAGTAACTTTTGCATGCTCCCCAGGCCGTCCAGGTGGGAGGCACTCACGTTGGTGATAACTCCCACGTTGGGTTTTGCGATCTGGCTCAGGCGAGCGATTTCGCCGGGTGAGTTCATGCCCATCTCCAGCACCGCAGCCTTGTGTTCGCTGTCCAGCCGAAGCAGGCTCAGAGGGAGGCCGATAAGGTTGTTGAGGTTGCCTTGATTTTTTAGCACGGCGTATCTCTGTTCAAGTATACCAGCGATGAATTCCTTGGTGGTCGTTTTTCCGTTAGAGCCGGTTACTGCGATGATGGGTATCGGGTTTTTTTCTCTCACGTGGAGCGCCAGGTTTTGCAGGGCGGTTGTGGTATCCTCAGTAAAGATCACCGGCAGAGA
>JAUXIQ010000062.1 GCA_030620925.1 Nitrospinota bacterium | reverse complement strand
TCTTCCTGGCCCTTCAGGCAGCCGAAAAAATAGAGGATGCTGATAGCAAAGCCACGGTGTTGAGAGAAATAGCTCGCAGTTATGCAAAGGTCGGAGAAAAAGATAAAGCTTCCGGGGTATTATCCCTGGTCCTTCAAGCAGCCGAAAAAATAGAGGATGCTGATAGCAAAGCCGGGATGTTGATCGAAATAGCTTTCAGGTATGCGCAAGCCGGAGAAAAAGATAAAGCTTCCGGGGTATTATCCCTGGCCCTTCAAGCAGCCGAAAAAATAGAGGATGCTGATAGCAAAACCTGGGTGTTGAAAGAAATAGCTCACGGATATACTAAGGTCGGAGAAAAGGATAAAGCTTCTGAGGTATTCTTCCTGGCCCTTCAGGCAGCCGAAAAAATAGAGGCTGCTGATAGCAAAGCCCGCGTGTTGAGAAAAATAGCTCGCGGATATGCCGGGGCCGGCGAATACGATCGGGCCCTTCAGGTAGTCGACAAAATAGAGGGCGCTGATAGCAGAGCCAGGGTGTTGAGCGTAATAGGTCACGTATATGCCAGGGTCGGAGAAAAGGATAAAGCTTCTGAGGTATTCTTCCTGGCCCTTCAGGCCACCGCCAAAATAGAGGATGCTGATAGCAAAGCCAGGATGTTGGGCGTAATAGCTTTCGGATATATTGAGGCCGGCGAATACGGTCGGGCCCTTCAGGTAGTCGACAAAATAGAGGATGCTAATAGCAAAGCCCGCGTGTTGAGAGAAATAGCTCGCGGATATACTAAGGTCGGAGAAAAGGATAAAGCTTCTGAGGTATTCTTCCTGGCCCTTCAGGCCACCGCCAAAATAGAGGATACTAATAGCAAAAACCGTGTGTTGCGCCAAATAACTGGCATATATATTGAGGCTGGAGAATACGATCAAGTCCTTCAGGCAGCCGACAAAATAGAGGCTGCTGATATCAGAGCCAAGGTGTTGAGCCTAATAGCTCTCGGATATATTAAGGCAGGAGAATACGATCGGGCCCTTCAAGTATCCGAAACAATAGAGGATACTAATAGCAAAGCCCGCGTGTTGAGCGAAATGGCTGGCATATATATTGAGGCTGGAGAATACGATCTGGCCATTGAGACAGCCGACAAAATAGAGGATGCTGATATCAGAGCTATGGTGTTGAGTATAATAGCTTTCGAATATGCTGAGGTCGGAGACAAGGGTAAAGCTTCCAAGATATTATTCCTGGCCATTGAGACAGCCGAAACAATAAGGGATACTAATAGCAAAGCCCGTGTGTTGAGCGAAATGGCTGACATATATATTGAGGCAGGAGAATACGATCTGGCCCTTCAGGTATCCGAAACAATAGAGGATACTAATATCAAAGCCATCATGTTGACCGTAATAGCTTTCGAATATGCTGAGGTCGGAGAAAAAGATAAAGCTTCTAAGTTATTCTTCCTGGCCCTTCAGACAGCCGAAAAAATAGAGGATGCTGATATCAGAGCCAGTGTGTTGAGCGAAATAGCTTTCGGATATGCCAGGGTCGGAGAAAAGGATAAAGCTTCCGAGGTATTATCCCTGGCCCTCCAGGCAGCCGAAACAATAGAGGATGCTGATATCAGAGCCAGGGTGTTGAGCAAAATAGCTCTCGGATATGCTGAGGTCGGCGAAAAGGATAAAGCTTCCGAGGTATTATCCCTGGCCCTCCAGGCAGCCGAAACAATAGAGGATGCTGATATCAGAGCCATGTTGTTGAGCAAAATAGCTCTCGAAAGAGACATGTTGTCGGGCGAAAAAGAACTCGGATATGCCAGGGCTGGAGAATACGATTGGGCCCTTCAGGCAGCCGAAAAAATGGAAGATGATGGCAAAACCTGGGTGTTGAGCGAAATAGCTCTCGTATATGTTAACGTCGGAGAATACAATCGGGCCCTTCAGGCAGTCGGATCAATAGAGGATTCCAAGGACAAACCCTGGTTGTTGAACAAAATAGCCGTCAAGTGTGCGGAGGCTGGTCAATATGACTGTGCCCTTCTCGCAGTCAAACAAATCGAAATCGTTAGAGATAAAATCGAGCTTTTGATCGAAATAGAAAGCAAATACAAGGAGACCGGTAGAAAGGTAAATGATAAAGAAAGGGAAATTTTGCACGAAATTATAAGAGAGGCTTCCAGCAATAAATAAAAAGATTACAAGGAAAAGGATCGGCTCTTCGCCGTTTAATAGACAACCATGGCACAAATAACTTACGATCAATTTGAAAAGGTGGATATACGCGTCGGTAAAATCACTGAGGTTGAGGATTTTCCCGAGGCGCGAAAACCTGCCTATAAGCTCTGGATAGATTTCGGGAGCCTGGGAGTAAAGAAATCCAGCGCCCGGATCACCCGGCTTTACAGCAAAGAAAACCTGATGGGGAGACTCATCCTGGCGGTGGTGAATTTTCCGCCCCGTCAGATAGCGAATTTTATGTCGGAAGTGCTGGTGCTGGGGGTGGTGTTGGATGATGATGAGGTGGTCTTGATCCGGCCGGATGAGGACGTGCCTCCGGGTGGGAAAATAGGATGACAGCCCTGGCCGGTGAAATCCAATCTCTAAAGGATTTTTCTCTAACTTAATTCAGCTAAATTTCCATTCACTTTTACTGCCGTTTGAGTTCATCTCACCACCCTTGGCCGTGGTCGGTCTCCTAATTGCCGGAAATCAGAAGCTCTCTAATTTCTTCCATTTCAGTCGCAATAAGAAGGTATTCATCGGAAACCAGAGGGTCTCTAATTATCCTTGCCTGGTCTATCATAGTAAGCAGGTATTCATCAGAAATCAGAGGGTCACTAATTACCTTCGCCTTGTCTATCACATTGTGCCGGTATTCACCGCAAATCAGAAGGTGGTTTAAGAACACCTGAGATTCATCAGGCAAGACTTTGTGGGCTACATTGATCATGCCTTTTACCTCCTTCCTTCTTTATGTAGATATTTCGTTTATGGTATTCGTTCATTTTGTTTTGCCTCTTTACCTTACTATTCGATTCAATATGTTCTCATCTTTAGTGACTTATTGCCATATTTTCAAGTTACGCTGCCCGTCGATTTCTGTTAATATTATCCGAGTAGCAGGGGCGGTCCCGAGCCGTGGGATTAAACCCGCCCTGCTGGTATCGATTGACTACATTAATTAAGGAGAAAGGCGTAATGGCTGAAAACGTTTACGAAAAACTGCGCGAAAGGCTGGACACACTGGCCATAGGTTACCCCAAAACGGACAGCGGGGTGGAGATCAAGATACTCAAAAAGATTTATACCGAAGAAGAGGCCGGTCTGGCGCTGGAGCTGAAGCTACTGCCCGAGACGCCGGATAAAATCGCCTCCAGGACGGGTTCGGATGAGGCCGAGCTCGCTGATAAGCTTTACGCACTCTCAATAAAAGGGGGCATATACCGCACCCGCCGTGGGGAGAGCCTGGCCTACAGCATTTTGCCCTATGTGCCCGGTATCTATGAGCTCCAGCTGGGAAACCTGGATAGAGAATTTGTGGAGATGCATGAGGAATATACTCGCCAGGGTTTGACCAGGGAAGTTTTCGCCATTAAGAGGCCCTATTTCAAGGTTATCCCGACCGAAAAGGAGATTCCGACCCAGTTGGAGGTCTTCCCCTATGAAAGCGTTGCGGGAATGATCGAACGGGCCACCAAAGTTGCCGTGGCCGACTGCATCTGCCGCGTGGAGAAGAAACTGCTGGACGAAGGCTGCGACAAACCGGTGAACGCCTGCATGATGTTCTCCGAAATTGCTGATTTCTATATAGAGAACGAACTGGCGCGAGAGGTGTCCAAGGAGGAGGCTAAGAAACTTCTCGATGAGGCCGAAGAGGCGGGCCTCGTGCACTGCTCCATGAACACTTTTTCCGACCATCGGGCCATCTGTAACTGCTGCGGCTGTTGCTGCGGCATCCTGCGTGGTATCAACGAACACAATCACCCCGAGGCAGTGGCCAAATCCAATTTCTACGCCGAAATCGACGCCGATTCCTGCACCGCCTGCGAGATATGCGTGGATCGATGCCAGGTGGGGGCCATCACCTGCGACGACGATTACGCCGTGGTCGATAAGGAACGCTGCATCGGCTGCGGCCTCTGCGTTTCGCCCTGTCCCTCGGAGTCCATCTCCTTCCTAAGAATACCGGAAGAGGAGTTCGGGGAGCCTTCCAAGGATATCCCCAACCTCTTTATGGATATCAGCAGGGAAAAGGACCGCACCTTTACAATTTAACCTCCGAATTAATCCTTTATAGCGAACCCTTCTGGCGGAGGGTTCGCCTGGATGCCTGGGTGACCCTTATTCTCCCAAAGCTCTTAACTTTTTGAGAACAACTGCCGTTACATAGACCAACCGGCAGGCAAGGTTCCCAAAATGTGCTCAACCGGAGATGGGGAATGTGGGGTTGTTTTAAAAACGGCCCTGAGTGATTTTTTTGCCCGGTTTCCTCGGCCAGGCCTAATCCGATTCCCGGGAGACCGTGTATTTTTGTCGCTTGGATTCACTTCCTGTGCGATTCCAGAACATGTAGGGTGAATGGATAGTGCCTCGCCCTTAAACCATTTTTCAGAGGGAGGTTTTACTATGAAAACGGCAAAGCGGACACTAATACTCGGCTGCGCTATTATCCTCTCGGCAATTCTGGGCATCCCGGCCCTGCAGGCGGGTGTGGAAAACCATACCTTCCAGCTGCCCAGCGGCACTGTGTATTTTTTCAGTTTCCCCATCGAGGTGAAAACCCCGGGAGCCCTCACGGCGAACATCACCTGCGAAAACGAGATCAATATGCCGGAGGGACGTGAACTGAAGGCAAATCCGCTTTTCGTTATCATCTACAAAAAGGACCACAATAAACAACTGCATAACATGGCCTACAAATATTTCATGAATTCTCTGACTCTTCAGCATAACGTGAGTGCGGAAGAATTGAATCTGAGCACGGATTACATCGTAACCGTCAGAAACAACAATGCCCGCGTTAAAGCAGACTGCGCCCTTCGTATCTCATATCCGACTCCCATGAAAAAATTACAGCGCCCGAAGATACCGCTGCAGGCTCCAAAAAAAGTGAGATAGTCGTCGAGCCAAAGAATAATTGAAGGAGGCTCGGGTCGCTTCATCAATTTTCGATATTAACAAGCTTGCAAGGGGAAAAGCGGATAGCTCTCTTGCTATCAAGGAACGCAAACTTCGCGGCCGGTGCGGATAAACCCGGCCGCGAAATTTTTTATTAACCGGATGTTGACAGAGACTTCCAGTGGTGTTAAGAGTAAGATTTGAGGAAGGCTGTATTCATCATGGACATCCGATTGGATACCGAAGACTCCATTCCCATCCTACCCTCCGCGACCGGTGAATATTAAAAGGTGCCCCCGTAGCTCAGGCGGATAGAGCAAGGGATTCCTAATCCCTGTGCCGCGTGTTCGAGTCACGCCGGGGGTACCATAAAAACCGAGTAATTTATAGAGATCAGCTTTCATACGAAAAATCTTCGACACCCTCAATCCCGCATTCCGAGTGGCAGCCTTCACGCAACTTCTAAACGGCTCATATCAGGTGCATGAGCATCTGCTCCGCCTCTTTCAGCCTCGAATACCTAGCGCAAAAGAAAGCAGTGCGCCTGAGAACGACTTTCTCATGAAGCTTAAAACATGATGGTTATATGGTTTGATTTCCAGAAAGATTGTGAAGAGCCTGCATTGATTTCGGCCCGGAAATTCGCTGATAGCGCTATCTAATCTAAGTATTCTTACACTTTTTCGGCGAATTTTCGCTTAACTTGAGCAAACCGGACTCAACCCAAAACCCTCTTCATATTCAATATGTTACGCCTTCAATGACCATATATTTTTTTCGTCCCTCGGCGGCTAAAATTAAACTGGAAATAAATTCGTATCTAAATAAACGAAATAAAAGGGTTTGCTAAATTATAAGGTTGGAAAGTATGGAAAACGTATTATTTTAGCATATGTTAAACAACATAGAACGTATGATATAAGTTATGGAAAATAGTCAATAGATTATGGCGGGTCTCACGAGCCTGCTCCTTAGTAAACCAAAGTAGAAATTTTCTAAAGAGAGCTAAAAAAACCACAAATGGATATTCAAGGTAGTATAAGCGTTGTTCAGGGAAAATATGAGAGTGTGACTCTGTTCCGGCGTCATGGCGGCGGCGAAGAAGCCATGATTGAGCTGATAGAAGAGGCTTTCAAGGAAATGCTGGAAGGCTACCGCTACTTCACCGAAGGCACGGAAAGCGAGATAATAGCTTTACTGACCGCAATAGCCATAAAAGATGATAAATCGTCTGCATTTTTGGGTTACGACAAATTGGAAGGCGGGAAGGAAAACCGCCATTACCTGCTTAAAATAGGGGAAGCGGAGTCCCCGCTGCTACACTGGAAATTAGAATGTGAGGGATTGATTATCTGGGAAGAAATGAGCCACCTGACCCGGGAGACTACGACAGAGAAGATCGAATAACCCTGCCATCCCCCCCCTCATTCCAGCGAAAGACTTTTTACGTCCCCTCCACCCCATCACCGTGATTCACAGAATTTCAGCTAAACGTCTATTTTCTCCACACGCACCGCGCAGACTTTATATTCGGGAATCCTCGCTTGGGGGTCCAACGCGTCGATGGTGAGTACGTTGGCGGCGGCCTCTGCGAAGTGGAAGGGTATGAATACCACCCCCGGCGGTGATTTATCCGTAACCTTTACCTTCAGCACGATCTCTCCCCTGCGAGAGACGATCCTGACCGTCTCGCCGGTGCCGCAGGGTATCCTGCACGCATCCTCTTCGTTTATCTCGACGACTCCTTCAGGATAAATCTCTTTCAGCCCCCGCGAATGCCTGCTTACGGAGCCTCCGTGCCAGTGGTAGAGCACCCTGCCCGTGGTGAGTATAAGCGGAAATTCCGCATCGGGAAGCTCCGCACTCTCCATGTATTCCACTGCCTGGAACTTCCCACTCCCCTCAGGGAACCCTTCCGCAAAGAGGAACCTGGTGCCCGGATGATTTGCCGTGGGGCAGGGCCACTGGAGACCCTTTTCTTCGATCCTTCGGTATGAGATACCCCCGTGGCTGGGGACAAGCCGCACCATCTCATCGAATATCTCCGACGGATGATCGTATCTCATGTCGTGACCCATCCTCTGCGCCAGTTCACAGATGATGAGCCAATCCGGCTTCGATTCACCCACGGGCTCCAACGCTTTTCTCACCCTCTGGACCCTGCGCTCGGTGTTGGTGAAAGTTCCGTCCTTTTCGGCGAAGCTGGCGGCCGGGAAGACCACGTCGGCCAGGCGCGCCGTCTCGGTGAGGAAGATGTCCTGCACCACCAGGAACTCAACGTTCATGAGCGCTTCCCTGGTCCGGTTCAGGTTCGGCTCGCTCATCATGGTATTCTCCCCCATGATATACAGGGCCTTCACCTCGCCCCTACCCGCTTTCTCTATCATATCCGTCAGGGCCGACCCCGCTCTTTCCGGCAGGGGAACACCCCAGGCTTTCTCGAATTTTCGCCTGACCGATTCATCGATAACCGGTTGGTAGCCGGGGTAAACGTCGTAGAGAGCGCCCCAGTCGCTGGCGCCCTGGACGTTGTTCTGCCCCCTCAGGGGATTGAGCCCCGTACATTCTTTCCCCAGGTTTCCTGTGAGGAGAGCGAGGTTGGCCAGGGTCGACGCATTGGCCGTGCCGCGGGTGTGCTCGGTGATTCCCATGGCCCAGTAGATGGCGGCCCTCTCCGCTTCCCCGAACGTGACGGCCGCTTCAATAATGCTCTCCGCCGGAACGCCGGTGATAGCCTCCGCCCGTTCCGGGGTGTAGCCTGCCGCGGCCTTCCTGAAAGCCTCGTAACCCTCCGTCCGGTTTTCGATAAAAGCCCTGTCCTCGAGGCCCCGGGATATGATGACGTTGGCCATGGCGTTGAAGAGGGGGACGTCCGTCCCCGGCCTCTGCCTGAGCCATAGAGAGGCGAATTCCGTCATCTCTATCTTCCGGGGGTCCGCCACTATCAGTTTTGCCCCCTTCTTCACCGCCGCCTTCATTTCCAGGGAAATGACGGGGTGGGTCTCGGTGGTATTCGAACCGGCAAGCAAAAAGCAATCGAGGTTGCGGATTTCCTCGATGGAGTTGGACATGGCGGCGCTCCCTATGGCCGTCTGGAGGGCGGTCACCGAGGAGGCGTGGCAGAGCCGGGCGCAGTGGTCCACGCTGTTGGTCCCTATCACGGCCCTCATGAACTTCTGGAAGAGGTAATTGTCTTCATTGGTACACTTCCCGGACGCTATGCCCCCTATGCTCTCCGGCCCGTGCTTCTCCTTTATCTCTTTGAGCCTGGAGGCCGCCATCGAGAGCGCCTCATCCCAAGAAGCCGTCTCAAAACCGCCGTTCCTCTTTATCAGGGGTTCTCGAAGCCTGTCCTCGTCCGTAACGAAATCGAAGCCGAATTTCCCCTTGACGCACAGGTTCCCCCTGTTTACCGCGCTCCCCTCCGGCGAGGTGGCTTTAAGAATTTCTCCGTCCCGTACATGCAGCACTATAGTGCAACCCACACCGCAGTATGGGCACACGGTGAGGACCTCCCGCGCCGATACCGAGTCGGTTAATCCCAATTCGAGCGGTCTCTTCTCGTAAATGGCCCCCGTGGG
>JAUXIQ010000343.1 GCA_030620925.1 Nitrospinota bacterium | reverse complement strand
TATCCAGCTCCATTATTTTCTTTACTTTTCCCTTCAGCCTGGATAAAGCCTTGGTGTGTATCTGCGAAACCCTCGACTCGGTGATACTTAAAACCTGCCCTATCTTCTTCATAGTCAACTCTTCGTAGTAATAAAGTGATAGGACTATGCGCTCTTTTTCGGGAAGTTCATCTATTGCCTGAGCCAGGACGTCTCTGAGTTGTTGAGCGTTGAAGACCTCCACCGGGTCATGCTGATGGCCCTCGGCCAATATTTCATGGGCTGCGTTCGGATTCATCAGACCCGGTATGGTTTTTTCCAGGTCTTCAGGGTTAATCAGCGACACACTGCCTACTTCACCGAGGAGGTGCCTCAACTTAACCATATCGACGCCCAGAACTTCAGCCACTTCCTCATCCGTGGCGGCCCTTCCCTTGTCCTGCTCAACCTGGGTGTAAGCTCGTTCCAACCTGTTGGATTTCTGCCTCAACGAGCGCGGTATCCAATCCATGGTGCGCAACTCATCGAGGATAGCTCCTCTGATCCTAAACTCAGCGTAGGTCCGGAACTTTATGTTTTTCCGGGAATCGTATTTATCGATCGCATCCATCAACCCGGTTATACCGGCGTTGACAAGGTCATCCAATTCGACATTGGCTGGAAGTCTGACAGCAATTCGCTGCGCAATGTATCTGACCAAGGAGGCATAGTGCCGAATTAGTTCATCTCTTTCCTCAAGAGTAAGCGTTGCATGAGATTTTTTCAATAACTCTTCCATTTTACCCTCTCGCAGCGTTAGAGATTTCCTAAAATAACCTGCCACAACAAAACATCTATTAAAGAGAGCAACAACCATACCAAAACTTGAGAAATAGCAGGAAAGGGCCTAATATAGAGGAAATCTTGTGGTACGTCCTGTTGGTAAATCTTTGATAATATGAGGGGAAAGGGAGATTTCAGAGAAATTAAAGCTACGGTAAGAAGTTCCTGGTGATTTACGAAAAGATTGACATCTGATAAGCTGTAGAGGCTATTATCGTCAATAAATTGACGGCGTGCGACAAATAACCGACACTTTTTCAACCAGGGCTTTTTTAGATATTTATAGGCCGTGCCGGCTGATCCGCCCTAAAAAAGGCCACTATATCCTTTCAAATCAAATCAGCCGGAGCGTTTCACCTTGAATCAGCTTTCAATTTTTCAATAGCAGGCGTCTTCCGCCGCCTGCAAACCGCGCCCCATTCAACTGATTCAGGTTCATGCTAAAACTTCTGGTCCCTGCGTAATAACTACTCCAGGCCAGGAGCACCACAAGCAAAGTGGGAAGTATCATCCTATTCTTACCTACGTTTCTCTGCTCCGGGCCAGGACGTTCACCTCCGGAAAGGATCAGCGGCCGCGGTAGCGTGCATTATTGCCTTGGAGCAAATGCTCACTCAACCCGTACTATTCTTCTCGGCTGCCTCCAGCCATGACCCCCTTAAGTCTGTCATTAAGGAGATTACTTCGTTTATCCCTTTTTCATCCTTGTTGAAATCGGCCTCAATGAGCTTGCGAATGAAAAAGGCATACAGATTTCTGAGATCGGTGGTCAACTCTTGGGCATCTGAATTGACCGAACCCATAAGCTCGCAGATGATGGAAATAGCTTTTCCCATAGATTCTCCATCCGCCATGAGATCACCATTCAAGTTTTCCTTGGCCCGATCCAGATAATTGACGGCCCCATCATACAACATCGCAATGAGTTTCTCGGGTGCAGCGGAGGCGATTTCAAGCTCTTGGTACGCATCGGGTGTGAACCTTTTCATTATAACCCCTCCTTTCGAACACCACCATTTCTCTGCCATTGATTCTGGAAGCCTTCATACCAAATTTATATATAAGAACAATATGTTGAAGCTTATAAAGAGTCGTATTCTTTAATCGGCAAACTTTAAGCCTAACTTTAGCCCGTTTGCCGCTTGCCGGAGGTTTTTTCAAACATATCCTGGAACACGCCGAGGTCAAAGTGGAGGAACAGGTGGACAAGATGCTGGCAATCAAGGAGAAGGTCACCTGTATTGAGACCATCATTTACGACAATTCGAGAGGGTTACGCAACTATACGCAACCTTTTCCCCCTGAGGATTTTTCAGGAGAATAATGAAAGGACGCCGGCGGGATAGCCTCGCCCCCAAGGGGGCGGGCGGTGCTCCTTTTATCTTAGCGCTTCCCGGGGAGATAGGAGTAGCCCTCTTCGGTAGCCGTGAAAAGCGCCAACTGCTCGTATATGGGGTTTTCGCTCAGGTTGGAAATGGAGATGCCCACCAGCCTCACCGGCCGGCGGCCGATTTCGGTCTTCCGAGAAAGGGAGATCACCTCCGTCAGGATGCTTTCCCTGTCGTCTACGTAGTGGGGCAGGGTGTGGCTGCGGGTTTTAAGGGTGAAATCGTGGTATTTCACCTTTAAGGTCACCGTGCGGCCTTTAAGGTCGTAGCCTCTAAGCCTCCCTTCCACATCATCAGCCAGCTTTCTCAAATGCTCTCTCACCTCTGCTTTATCCACCAAGTCCTGCTCGAAGGTGGTCTCCTGGCCGATGGATTTATGCTCTCTCTCAGGGTTAACAGGACGATGGTCGATGCCTCTGCCCAGGGAGTGAAGCGCAGCCCCTATTTTACCTAACTCCGCCTCCAGCGTGGTGGACGAGGAGCGGGCCAGTTGCCCGATTGTCCGGATGCCTAGCTGTTTGAGGCGCTCCTCGGTCACCGCTCCCACTCCGTGAATTTTTCCCACGGGCAGGTCGTGCAGGAAATCCTCCACCTGATCCGGGGTAACCACCACCAGACCATCCGGCTTGTTCATATCCGAGGCGATTTTGGCTATGAACTTGTTGGGCCCCACACCGGCGGAAGCGGTGAGGCCCAGCTCCGCCTTTATCCGCTCCTTTATCTCCCGCGCCGCGGTGGAAGCATAGGGGATACCCTTCTTGTTTTCGGTAACGTCCAGGAATGCTTCATCCAGGGAGAGCGGTTCCACAAGGTCGGTATATTCATTAAAAATAGCCCGAATTTGCCTGGACACCTCTGAATAAAGTTTTATGCGAGGATTTATATATACCCCGCGGGGGCACAACTTGCGCGCCACGGCCATGGCCATGGCTGAGTGCACGCCGCTCTCGCGGGCCTCGTAAGACGCCGCGCACACCACGCCGCGGGGCGATTTCCAGCCCACGATTACCGCCTTGCCCTTCAGCTCCGGGTTGTCCCGCTGTTCGACG
>JAUXIQ010000410.1 GCA_030620925.1 Nitrospinota bacterium | reverse complement strand
GTTGACAAAGCTTAATCTTGATGATAATTTTAAGTTCTTATATATTTGAAATATGTTGAACAGAGCGGGGTTTTTCTCCTCAGACCTCTCTGCGCGGCAAGGCTAGAGAGGTCTTTTGTTATGCAAGGCAAGGGATAAGACCCATGGATTATAAACAGACGCTGAACCTTTTTTCAACGCCCTTTCCCATGAAGGCGAACTTGCCCACCTCGGAGCCCAAGCTGCTCGAACAGTGGGAGCGAGAGGACTTATACGGGCTCCAACGCAAGACTTTTACCGGGAAACAGAAATATATACTCCACGACGGCCCCCCTTACGCCAACGGGCACATCCACCTGGGGACGGCGCTGAACAAAATACTCAAAGACCTCGTGGTGAAAGTCAAGAACATGGAAGGGCACGACGCCGTTTACGTCCCCGGCTGGGATTGCCACGGTCTGCCCATCGAGCACCAGGTGGACAAGGAGCTGGGCGGAAAAAAGAAGGATATGACCACCGCCCAGTTCAGAAAAGCCTGCCGGGCGTTCGCCGGCAAGTTCGTGGACATACAACGGGATGAGTTCAAGCGCCTGGGCGTATTCGGCGATTGGGACAACCCTTACCTCACCATGAACTATCTTTACGAGGCCAATACCATCCGGGAGCTGGGGAAGTTCATCGCCGCCGGAAACGTATACAGGGGGCTGAAGCCCGTTCACTGGTGCATCTCCTGCAAGACCGCCCTGGCGGAAGCGGAAGTGGAGTATCACGACTCCGTCTCCCCCTCCATCTACGTCAAGTTCCCCCTGGCGAAGGACGCCCGCAAGGCGGTCCCTTCTTTAAAGAAGAGGGATTCATCGGTGGTGATCTGGACCACCACCCCCTGGACGCTTCCCGCCAATCAGGCCGTGGCCCTGCATCCCGGGCTGCAATATGCCGCGGTTGAGGCCGAGGGGCAAGTTTGCGTCATCGCCGGCGAACTCGTGGAGCGGGTGATGGGGGAGCTGGAGATCACCGAATACAAGGTGCTGGACGAGTTCCCGGGAACTGTGCTGGAAGGCAAACACTGCCGCCATCCCTTCTACGAGCGGGAGTCGGTCTTCGTGCTGGCGGATTACGTGACGCTGGAGCAGGGCACCGGCTGCGTGCACACCGCGCCGGGGCACGGCCGCGAGGACTACGAGACAGGCCTGAAATACCAGCTCGAAGTTTACAACCCCGTCGACGATGAGGGAAAGTTCGTAGCGGGCACCGGGCTTTTCGACGGACTGGAAGTTTTCGCGGCCGATGCGGAGATCTGCCGGACGCTGGAGAAGGAAGGCCGTCTGCTGAAAGAAGAGAAGCTCACCCATTCCTATCCCCACTGCTGGCGCTGCAAGAACCCTGTAATCTTCCGGGCCACGGCCCAGTGGTTCATCTCCATGGAGACCAACAATTTGCGTAGTAAAGCCCTGGGGGAGATAAAGAGGGTGGAATGGATACCCGGCTGGGGACAGGACAGAATCTACGGCATGATAGAGAACCGGCCCGATTGGTGTATCTCCCGCCAGCGGGCATGGGGAGTTCCCATCACCGTCCTATACTGCCGGGCCTGTAATGCCGCCGTACTATCCCAGGAGATAGCCGAGCGTGTGGCGGGCCTGGTGGAGGGCGAAGGCGCCGATCTCTGGTTCGAAATGGAGCCTTCAGAGCTGGTGCCTGAAGGGACGGTGTGCCCCGATTGCGGCGGCACCGATTTCAAGAAGGAGGGGGACATACTGGACGTCTGGTTCGACTCGGGGGTCAGCCAGGCCGCCGTCCTGGAACCGCGGGAGGAGCTGGTCTGGCCCGCGGATATGTACCTGGAAGGCAGCGACCAGCATCGGGGTTGGTTCCATTCCTCGCTGCTGGCCGCCGTGGGCACCCGGGACAAAGCGCCTTACAACTCCGTGCTGACCCACGGTTACGTGGTGGACGGAGAGGGGCGCAAGATGTCCAAATCCCTGGGCAACGTCATCGAGCCCCAGGAAGTTATAGATAAATACGGCGCAGAGATACTCCGTCTGTGGGTTGCTTCCGAGAACTACCAGGAGGACATCCGCATCTCCGGGGTAATACTGGAGCGCCTCTCCGAGGCCTACCGCAAGATAAGAAACACCTTCAGGTTTTTGTTGATGAACCTGACCGACTTCGATCCCCGCAAAGACCTCGTGCCCTGCGACCAGCTGGGCGAGCTGGACCGCCTCATGCTGCACAAACTGAACAGGGTCACAGCTCGCATCAAAGACGCCTATCACCGCCACGAATACCATACCGTCTACCACTCCATGCACAATTACTGCGTGGTGGAGCTGAGCTCTTTCTATCTGGATATTATAAAAGACCGCCTCTACACTTTTGGCGCCGACTCTGCTCCCAGGAAGGGCGGGCAGACGGTCATGTACCTCACCCTCATGGCCCTGGTTAAGCTCATGGCCCCCATCCTCACCTTCACCGCCGAGGAAATCTGGCAGCATCTCCAGGAGGGCGGCGCAGGAGAAGCGAGCGTTCACCTCACCGAATTTCCCGCGCTTAATGAGGATTACCAGGACGAAAAACTGGCCCAAAAGTGGGAACAGGTGCAGGCCGTCCGAAGGGAGGCCACCAGAACTATCGAGGAGGCCAGGCGGCAAAAAATAGTGGGCCATTCCCTGGACGTGCACGGTCGCCTCTACCTCTCTCCCCCTCTGCACAGCTTGATGGAAGAAGTCGGGGAGGAGCTGAGCGCGGTGTTCATCGTATCCGCGCTCTTCCTGCATCCCT
>JAUXIQ010000430.1 GCA_030620925.1 Nitrospinota bacterium | reverse complement strand
TATCTCCAGGTTCTGCCGAACCGTGAGGTAGGCGAATATGTTTCTGTCCTCCGGGACGTATCCTATGCCCATCCTGACTATTTTGTAAGCAGCTTGACCCCTCTCGAAAACAAGGCATGATATATATTTAAACTATGTTTAAATTTCGGAGTAGGTGTAAAGTGTTGACTTTTGGGGGGAAATTTCAAGAGGAATTTTCATCCTTGTAATTTTTATGACATTCATGTAAAATTAATAAATTATAATTTATCTTGAAACACTTTTTTAATATATTACTATAGAGGAGGCTTTTTTGCCGGCAAAACCGCAACCATCTGAAAAACTTACGCATTTTGATAGCGAAGGCCGGTCTCGAATGGTGGACGTGACGGGTAAAACCGACACCGAACGGGAGGCTGTGGCGGGAGCGGTCGTCTCCATGAGCCCGGAGACTTTCAGGCTCATCGGGGAGGGGAAGATTCAGAAAGGGGATGTGTATGAGGTCGCTAAAATAGCAGGGATTATGGCCGCCAAACGGACGAGTGATCTCATCCCCATGTGCCATCCGCTGCAGTTGACCTCGGTGGATATAAAGTTCAATCCACGGGAGGAAGAAAGCTGCATAGAGATAGAGTCTGCGGTAAAAACGGTTGGTAAAACGGGTGTGGAAATGGAGGCCCTGGCGGCGGTTTCCGTGGCTGCGCTGACAATTTATGATATGTGCAAGGCCGTGGACAAAGAGATGACCGTGGGCGGCATCCGCCTCCTCTATAAACGTGGCGGGGCGAGCGGAGAATTCAAGCGTGATGAAGCTTAATAACCAGGGAAGCATAGGATATGAAAGGCGAGATAGTCTCCATAAACATAAGCGATAAGAAAGGGGTTAAAAAGAAGGGAGTGGATGAAGCCCTGCTAGTTGCCGACCACGGCCTGGAGAAGGACGCCCATGCCGGAGACTGGCACCGCCAGGTGAGCCTGCTGGCATCGGAGAGCATCGATAAGATGCGCGACAAGGGGTTGACCCTGGATGCGGGCGACTTCGCCGAGAACATAACCACCCGGGACATAGATTTGGTCTCCCTGCCGGTGGGCACCAGGGTGCGCGTGGGGGGAGAGATACTCCTGGAGATAAGTCAGATAGGCAAAGAGTGCCACGAGCGTTGTGCAATATATTACCAGGCCGGGGATTGTGTCATGCCCCGTGAGGGGGTTTTCGCAAAGGTATTGAAAGGCGGCCTGGTGAAAAAAGGGGACGGTCTGGAAGTGCTTCAGAGTGAGGAAGCCTGACGACATCTGAGCGGCTGAAATCCGGTTGTTTTGCGGTGATTAATGTCAAGTGAACGGGTAGTGAGTTCGGCAAGGAGAGGGAAAAGCAGTTTTCAGTATGTTTGCCACGCCTGCGGGTGTAGGGCCCCCAAGTGGATGGGCAAATGCCCCGATTGCGGGGAGTTCGGTACTCTTCTGGAAGAACACGAAGGGTCTCGCGCCGGAGTCGATAGAAGTTTTGGAGCAGGAGACCAACCGACAGCTATAACAGAAGTGAATGCAGATGTCGAGGAGCGCGTCGTCACCGGTCTCTTAGAGTTCGACAGGGTGCTGGGGGGAGGGATTATACCCGGTTCCGTCATCCTCATAGGTGGTGAACCGGGGATAGGAAAATCTACGCTGTTGCTCCAGGTGGGCGGTATGTTGGCCTCGGATGGGCACAGGGTGCTCTACGTTTCGGGGGAAGAATCGGCTAAACAGACTAAACTGAGGGGTGAACGGCTGGGAATAGATTCTGAGAGTCTGCTGATTTATCCTGAGACGTGCCTGGAAGAGATTATGGAGAAAGCTGAATATCTCAAGCCCCCGATCATGATGGTCGATTCGGTGCAAACGGTTTTTTCGCAGGAGCTTGATGCCACACCGGGGACTGTATCCCAGCTGCGGGAAGTCACCAGTCGGTTAATCAACCTCGCTAAAGGGCTGGATATTACCGTTTTCCTCGTGGGTCACGTCACCAAGGAGGGGATTCTGGCCGGACCAAAACTGCTCGAGCACATGGTGGACACCGTGCTTTATTTCGAAGGGGAGGGCACCCTTTCTTTCCGTATATTGAGGGCTGCCAAAAACCGGTTCGGCTCCACCAACGAAATAGGGGTGTTCGAGATGCGGGGCGAGGGGCTTCGCGACGTGAACAACCCTTCAGAGCTGTTCCTGGCGGAACGCCCTCTGGACGTTTCCGGTTCCGTTGTGGTGGCGCCCATGGAGGGCACGAGGCCCCTGTTGCTGGAACTCCAGGCACTGGTGACCTCAAGTAATCTGGCCAATCCCAGGCGCATGGCCACCGGTCTGGATACCAGCCGGGTGTCGCTGCTGGTAGCCATCCTGGAAAAGAAATTGGGGCTTAATCTCCAGAATGAGGACATTTTCCTCAACGTCGCTGGAGGGACGAGGATAGAGGAGCCGGCCGCTGACCTGGGGGTGGCAACGGCTATAGCATCGAGCTTTAAAGACCAACCCGTAGACCCGCATACGGTTGTAATAGGGGAGGTGGGGCTGGCAGGTGAAGTGAGGGCAGTGCCCCATATGGAGGCCAGACTTAAAGAGGCCCGGAAGCTTGGCTTCAAACGATGTATTATACCCG
>JAUXIQ010000433.1 GCA_030620925.1 Nitrospinota bacterium | reverse complement strand
TAAATGGAAATTCGAGAGACCACCGGCTTGCCGCGCAGAAGCTTAATCGGCCGTAGTCTCACCGAAACGCGCGGAAGGTCTACGCTGCCTATACCTGATGCCGGGGGAGGGGTAAGGCGGACGTCATCCAGGTCCAATCTGAAGGGGAAAAAATGCCAGCGAGCATTGCCTACCGTAAACTCTCCGTTCAGGCGTTCATCGGCCTGCACGAGGACAACGGCCAGTGTCTTCTCATCCATGTAGCTCTTGATGCGCGGCAAATACAGCATCACCAACACCACCAGCACGGTCACCACGGCCAGGGGTATGGATACAATTAATCTTATTTTCGCACTCTTATGGCTCATAGCATTAGCCGGGTTAGAATGAGTTGCCAGGAAAACTAACAGGCGCTGACAAAACCATACGCAGATATACTTTTCATGAATAAAAGACCGCCTTGAGAGGTTTTCTATTCATTTTTTCAGCGCTATTTATTAGAATAACCGAATATTTACCTACTATTATACAACTTTATCATCGGCTGCGAAAAACCTTTTCTACACCTTTAACCTATAATCAGGGCGTTTTTTCTGATGAGACAGTCTGAAAAGGGTCGGACGACCCATTTTCAGGGAACCACTCCCCAGTCGAGAAGGGTACAAGCCGCTTGGAAAAGGATTTCTCTTAACAGGCTTTCTTGGCCAAATTTAAACCGCGAGGAGAATGCAGAAATGGTAAAAGTCATCAGCACGATCAGGAGAAAAGAGGGTATGTCACAGGAAGAGTTCTCTCGCTACTGGGAAGAGAACCACGGGCCGCTGATTAAAAAAATACTCCCAGGCGTGATAAGATACGTGCAGAACCATGCCCGGAAACTGCCCGGGGGAGGCGAACCCAAGATCGACGGCGTGGTGGAAATCTGGTTCGAGGATATGGATGCCTGGCGCAAAGCGGCCGAGTTTTTTGAAGGCGAAGGTGGCAAAACCATCATAGCCGACGAGGAGAAGTTCATAGACAGGAGCTCCATGGTCTTCTTCGTCGCCGAAGAAAAGGTGATCGTAGGGTAGAAGCTCAAGGAATCTCGCACCACCACAGAATGGAAAATGAATAACAATCGTAGAAAAAGAGGGACCCAGACGAGTTCCTTCGGTTCTCCAGGCAGGATAAACCACGACTCGACATCCTTTTACGCCGGCAAACTGTACGAAGGCTTGCCTAAAGAAGAGGAAGTCGAATATATAGAAAACAGTATCCCCTCAGAGGTCTCAGATGTTGTTCTCTGTAAATCCTCTGAAAAGATGGAGGAACTCCCCGATAACAGCGTTCACCTGATGGTTACCTCGCCGCCCTATAACGTCGGGAAAGAATACGACAGAGATTTTACGCTGGAAGAATACCTGGAATTTCTGAAGAGGGTCTGGGCGGAGGTCCACAGGGTGCTGGTCCCCGGCGGCAGGGCCAGCATCAATATCGCCAACCTGGGCAGGAAGCCCTATATCCCTCTCCACGCTTTCATTGTCGAAGACATGCTCGAGCTGGGTTTTTTAATGCGTGGAGAAATTTTATGGAACAAGGCTTCCAGCTCCAGCCCCTCCACCGCCTGGGGAAGCTGGCTTTCCCCCGCCAATCCGACCTTGCGGGACGTTCATGAATATATCCTGGTTTTCTCCAAAGGTACTTTCGGCAGGAAGAACGTCCACAAGAGAAACGCCACCATTTCCAAGGAAGAGTTTCTCGAATTCACCAAAAGCGTCTGGACTTTTCCTGCGGAACCCGCCCGCAAAATAGGGCATCCGGCCCCTTTCCCCGTCGAATTGCCATACAGGCTGATCCAGCTATATACTTTTGAGGGAGAAGTCGTCCTGGACCCCTTCATGGGGAGCGGACAGGCGGCGATAGCGTCGGTTAAAACGGGGCGGCGATACGTTGGGTATGATATAGACGAAGGATACGTAAAATTGGCGGAAAAACGGATCGGAGAATACACAGCAGAACTTAAACCATAAATAGATTTAACTTGCTCGAAAAAGGTTACCAGTGATGAACGCAGAAGCCAAAAAAAGGTGCTCGTGGGCGGAGGGGGATCCCCTCCTGGCCGAGTACCACGATGAGGAGTGGGGCGAGCCGATAAGCGAGGACGACGCACTGTTCGAGCGGCTGGTGCTGGAGATGTTTCAGGCGGGCCTCAACTGGCGCATGATACTGCAAAAGCGGCCGGCATTCCGCAAGGCCTTCCATAACTTCTCCCTCTCCCGCGTGGCCCGCTACAATGATAAAGACGTAGAGCGGCTTCTCAACGACAAGGGCATCATAAGAAACCGCAAGAAAATAGAAGCGGCCGTCAAAAACGCAAAAGTCATTCTGGAAATAAGAAAGGAGCAGGGCTCGTTCGCGAACTACCTGGCCGCCCTGGACCAGGAAGCAGAGGAGCTTATAAAAGAATTCAGGAAACGCTTCAGCTTCATGGGGCCTACCATAGCCCTCAACTTTTTCAGAAGCGTGGGAATGGTGCCCGCTACTCACCAGCCCGGCTGCTGGAAAGCCTGACATAAATGCCGAACCAATTTTTAGGGGACGGGGCGCACTAGTCCCCCGAAACATTCGGCGCGCC
>JAUXIQ010000198.1 GCA_030620925.1 Nitrospinota bacterium | reverse complement strand
CGGCCGCTCTTTCTTCAAGCAGCTTGAGACATTCTTCTGTGGTTCGCTGCCAATCATCCAGATCCACCTGCTGCATCATCATTTGCGATGCCAGGTGCCTGGCCCTATCGCCTTCCAGCATATCGATAAGCCCGGCCAGACTTTCGTTCTGTTTCCGGTCGTCGAGTTTCAGCAACGCCTTTATGATTTGATTGTATTCCTCGCGTTTAAACAATGCGGGTTTAAGCCTTTCCGAATGGTTGTCCAGAATTTCTTTTTGGTGCAAGATAAGATGAAGTAGTTGTCCTTCGGCCGCAGAATACCTGTCTTTTTCAGTTTCGGCCTTCAGGGTGTCCCTCTGCGGGCTGTGTGCCCGGCCTCTCGCTCTGGTGCTGGATCGGCCGAGATCCGCCTGAATATCTTTTTCCGGCACGGAAGCTTTCTCGGAGAGCAGTTTTATATATTCGCCGCGCTCCACGCTGTTCTCGATCCGGGCCAGGAAGGGGAGGGCGCTGCTCACGCAGTCGACCTTGCCCTGGATGGTCGACAGGTCGTGTTCCGCCACGGCATTGTATATTATAAACTCCATGAGAGGTGTGGACTTGTTTATCTCCTCAGTAAATGCCTCCGCTCCCTGTTGTTTAATGAATGCGTCCGGATCGCTGTCCGCGGGAAGAGAGGCGGCTCTGACTTTCAACCCTTCTTCAAGGAAAATACCATGCCCTCTCTCGGCGGCGGCCCTGCCGGCGGCATCGGCGTCGAACACCATGGTTACCTCAGGTGCGAACCGTTTTAACAGTTTGACCTGGCGCCTGGTGAGGGCTGTGCCCAGCGATGCCACCACGTTCCGCACGTCCGCCTGATGTGCGGTTATGAGGTCCATGTACCCTTCCACCAGGACGGCGTTCTTCTGTTTGCGTATCTGTTCGAATGCCAGGTTGAGGCCGTAAAGGTTGGCTCCTTTTTCATATATGGGGCTTTCCGGCGAATTCAAATACTTGGGGCTTTCTGCGGCGTCATCGGCTTCATCGTTGATCAGTCTGCCCCCGAAGGCGACTATTTTCCCTCTCACGTTCTGAATCGGGAAGACGATTCTGCTCCTGAAGATGTCGTAGTAACCGGTTCCGGATTTCCGCTCTTTTATGAGGCCGGTGCGAGCAGCCATTTCCAGGGGGAATCCCTGTGATTGCAGGTGCTTCATCAGTTGGTCCCAGGCGAAGGGGGCGTAGCCGATGAGGAACTTGCTTATGGTCTTTTCCGAGATGCCTCTGCCTTTCAGATATTCGCGGGCGGGTTCTCCCTGGGGAAGTTCGGTGAGCATGCGGTGGTAATATTTTGCGGCGGCCAGGTTAATGTAATAAAGCTTTTCTGTGGCCTTGGCGTTTTCCCGTTGAGCCGGTGATTCTTTGATGAAGGAAACGTTGATCCCGTTCCTTTCCGCCAGGTGTTTTACCGCTTCAGGGAAGGAGAGGTTCTCCCATTTCATTACGAAGCTGAACACGTTGCCGCCTTCCCCGCAGCCGAAGCAGTGGTAAATTTGCTTTTCAGGGTTTACCATGAACGAAGGCGTTTTTTCGCTGTGAAAGGGGCACAGCCCTTTGTAGCTTGTGCCCGCTTTTTTCAGGAGGACGTAATCGGATACGGTCTGGACTATGTCCGCCTGCTCTCTGACCCGCTCGATTGTTCGCTCGTCGATGTAACCGCTCATTTATAATTCTACCATTGTGGCCCCGCGGCCGCCTTGGTGACGGGAGGCGGACTCAAAACTCTTGACCAGGGGATGCTCGCTGAGCAGCTCCTCTACGGCTTCCCTGAGCCTGCCGGTACCCATGCCGTGAATGATGGTGAGCGAAGAGACTCCCTGTAAAAATGCGTTATCCAGTGCTTTGTCCACTATGGGGAGGGCCTCTTCTATGGTTTTGCCGATTATATTCAGGCTGTCGGCGGGGTGTTTATCGGTGGTTTGGAGTTCGTATTTAATGTTATTAGAGAGGTTTTCGATTGTGTCCATCGGGGAGCTTTCATCCTTTTGCAAATCCGCCAGGGGAACACGCAGTGTCTTATCCTCGTATTGAACGTAAACGCGCTCCGAGGCGGAGGGCTCATCAAGCAAAGTTCCCCGCAGGCCGAGGGTCTGGATGAAGACTTGGTCGCCTTCGTGCAGTTCTTCTTTTTCTCTTACGGAAGGCTTTTTCTCCAGCCCTATCTCTTCAGACTGAGCAGTGATGCGGGCCAGCGCCCTCTGTGCAGGAGCGTCTGTGGCTTTTTCATCAGCCCTCGCTTCGATCTCTTCCAAAGCGGCCCTGATTTCGCTTCGGGAACGAGCCATGAATTCTTTTACCTGGCGCTGAAGCTCCATTCTGCTCTTTTCGTTTTCTTCCTTTTCGGTGTGAATGATTTTTAAATATCGATCTTTAATACCCTGGAGCCTCTTTTTCTCCTTTGCCACGCCCTCTCTTTCTTCCTCGAACCTTTTGATGTCGGCCTTCAGCTCGGAGATCAGATGGTGTATTTTGAGTCTTGAGTCTCCCAGCTCCATCCTGCTCCTTTGCAGCAGTGGTTCGGGCAGACCCAGCCGCCCGGCTATCTCCAGGGCGTTGCTGCCGCCGGGCACTCCCAGCTGAAATCGGTAAGTGGGCCTCAGGGTCTCAGGGTCGAATTCGAAGGAAGCGTTTTCCATGCTTTCGCTGGAGTAGACGTGGGTTTTAAGCAGGTCGTGATGCGTAGTGGCGATGGTTTTGACTTTCCTGGCGGTCAGATGTTCCAGCAGCGCCACTCCCAGAGCAGCGCCTTCCAGGGGGTCGGTGCCTGAGCCCAGCTCGTCCAGGAGGACCAGCGACGATTCATCGGCCCAGTTGGCGATGTCGATGATGTTTTTCATGTGGGAGGAGAACGTGCTAAGGTTCTGCTCGATGCTCTGTTCGTCGCCGATGTCCGCGAAAATGGACTTGAATATACCCACGCTGCTCCCCTCGGCTACCGGTATGTGGCAGCCGGCTTGAGCCATCAGGTTGAGCAGGCCCGCGGTTTTGAGGGCCACCGTTTTCCCTCCCGTGTTGGGCCCCGATATAAGGAGGGTTTCATAATCTTGCCCTATGGTGATGGTAAGGGGAACAACTTCTTCCCCGGCTTCCGTGGCTCCCTCAACCTTTTCGCTCTTCTTTAATAACAGCAAAGGATGCCTGGCCTGGAGCAGATGGGTGAAATTGTCGGTATTGATGAGTGGTTCGCGACAATTATACTCGAGGCTGAACCGGGCCTTGGCGTAAACGAAATCCAGCTCGGCCAGTTGCCGGCAGTTGTTTTCTATGGCTTCCGCCTCCGATTTGACCTCCTCGGTCAACTGCCGCAGTATCTGGTATACTTCCGCCTCTTCGTCTTTAATCAGTTTGGCCAGTTCGTTGTTAATTTCTACGGTCTCTCCGGGTTCCACGAAGAAAGTCAGCCCGCTCTGAGATTTATCGTGGATAATGCCTTTCATTGCTTTTCCGAAGTCAGTGCGCAGGGGGATTACGTATCTTCCGTTACGGAGGGTTATCAGGTTTTCCTGCACTATTTCTTCCCGTCGGGCCAGGATCTTTTCGAGCACCTTCTTTATATGGGACCTTTGGCTCTTTATGGCCCTGCGGATTCGGGCTAGTTGCGGGCTGGCGTTGTCTTTAACGGAGGCGTCCTCTCCGATGCAGCGGCCGATATTTTTACTCAACGTTTCCAGCCTATCCAACCGATCCACCCGGGAAAAGAGAAGGGGGTAGAGGGCCCGGTCGTCCCCGATATAGTTTTCCACCTCCTGTACGGTTTTCAATAGTAGTGCAATATCCAGAAATTGCCCCGGTTCCAGAACCACGCCCTGGGAAAAGGCGTCATCCAGTTGCTGTCGTACGTCTCTGAGTCCCCCCATTGGAAGGCCGCCATTTATTTTTATAAGGTCGGTAAATTCAGTGGTTTCCCGTAAGGCGGTCTGAATCTCAGTGGAGGAAGATTGGGGGATGAGGAGAGAGTCGGTAACGGAGGCTCCCAGTTCGGAAGCGGCATGGCTTTTGATAAGGTCTGTAATTTTCTGAAATTCGAGTGTTTTCAGTGTATGGTAATCCATTTAAACCCCATAAATAGGTATCAGGGGAATCCCTTATTATTTTCTCAGGAGAAAGTAGTATTTGGTATGACAGATCAAAAAAGTTGAATTCGAAAAGTAGTAACCACTCACAGGTACGTTAGACAACTTACGGGTTTCCACAGAGATTATCAGAGATAAAGAATCGTTATATGCGTCCCTGTTTCCAACGTTAAAAAGTATGCCCAGATATTTGTTTGCCGCGGCCTTTTCATTGGATATGTGGTTGAATAGATAAGCCGATATGAATAAAAGCAGGGGGACTCTCCCTTTTAAGCCCCCCGGCTTTTATATTTCTTCCTTTTACAAGGAAGGTATTTTGTTACCCTTCGGTAGTATCTTAACGATAGAATTTGCCGCTTTGAATCTTAAATGCTTTTTTCTTGGCGGCCAGCAACTTTCTCTTTTTTCTATCACTGGGCTTTTCGTAATACTCTCTTTTCCTTATTTCCGAAAGAACTCCAGCTTTTTCACACTGTTTCTTAAAACGTTTTAGAGCATATTCGAAGGGTTCATCTTCCTTTACTCTGATACCTGGCATTTACGGAACTACACCCCCCTCCATTTCGATAATGCTAAGCGGTTCAGTTTTTTAATTATAAAAGATTGCTCTTTTCCACCCATCTGAGAGGATATAATTAACTAACTACAAAAGCAAACAGTCGAATTTGTGCCCTTATTTTATGAATAACGGCAATTATCCACTCTTTTCAAATATTTGCACTATGATGCTTGAATATATG
>JAUXIQ010000389.1 GCA_030620925.1 Nitrospinota bacterium | reverse complement strand
CTCTTGCACGCATCTCCTAACTTCTGCTGGACCATGGGTATGTGCTTACTACAGTAGTACTCCATGTCGAATTTCTTTCCTTCCTCATTCGGATAAAGCACGCTGAATTTAATCATTTGTTCTTCCTACCTCTGGTCGTGGTTGCCGGGCTGTCGGCCCAAAGTCTCTCGTGATCCCTCAAAAAGTGAACACTGTGAGGTATTTTGATTCTTGCTACTTTAACATATAGCAGGAATCTTTAGTTTGGGGGATTAAATTAAGGCCGCATATAGATATTTTGGCAAATAAGCGAGAGTGTTCATAGAAGCGCTTTCCAGGCGCGACCGTAGGGGCAGTCCCGCGGAAGGCGGGATCGTGCCTGCCCAGGGCGACCATCCTGCGGCAAGCTAAGCCGTCCCTGCCTTCAAGTGTTTAGCATAATTAAGATATGCTGGAATCGATAGCTGCTCTCAGAAGATGCCCGGGTCTTGATACTCGCCGAAGACTTCCTTCAACGTGCCTATTATCTCGCCGATAGAGGTGTATGCCTTAACGCCGTCCAGGATATGTGGCATAAGGTTGTCACCCCCCTGGGCGGCTTTGCGAAGCCCGGCCAGGCATTCGTCCACCCTGGCTTGGTCCCGCTCAGAGCGCACTTTACCCAGTTTCTCGATCTGCCTGCGCTCTACTTCCGGGTCTATCTTCAGCATCTCTATGGCAGGAGGGGCATCGGTGACGAATTCGTTAACGCCCACCACTATCCTCTTCTTTTTCTCTATGGCCCGCTGATACTCAAAAGAAGCGTCTATTATCTCACGCTGCGGGTAACCGGTCTCTATGGCCGCTATCATCCCTCCCAATTCATCGATCTTGTTTATATACTCCATCGCCCGGCGCTCCATCTCGTCGGTAAGCGCCTCCATGTAGTAGGAGCCGCCCAAGGGGTCGATGGTGTTCGCCACCCCGCTTTCGTGGGCGATTATCTGCTGGGTCCGCAGGGCGATGGTCACCGCTTCCTCAGTGGGGAGCGACAGCACTTCGTCCCTGGAGTTGGTGTGCAGCGACTGCGTGCCGCCCATCACCGCGGCCAGGGCCTGTAGCGTCACCCGGACGACGTTGTTCTCCGGCTGCTGGGCGGTAAGGGAACACCCCGCCGTCTGGGTATGGAACCGGCACAGGAGCGACCTTGGGTCTTTGGGCTGGAACCGGTTTTTCATTTCTTTGGCCCAGATACGCCGCGCCGCGCGATACTTGGCTATCTCCTCGAATAAGTCGTTATGTGCGTTGAAGAAAAAAGATAGCCGGGGTGCGAACTCGTCCACGTCCAATCCCGCCTCTGTTCCCGCTTCCACGTATGCGAGACCGTCGGCAAGGGTAAAGGCCAGCTCCTGTACGGCTGTTGAACCGGCCTCTCTTATATGATAACCGCTGATGCTGATAGTGTTCCAGTTGGGCACGTGTTCCGAGCAGAAGGCGAATATATCGGTGATGATGCGCATGGAGGGGAGGGGCGGAAATATCCAGGATTTCTGAGCGATATACTCCTTCAGGATGTCGTTCTGAATGGTTCCCCGCACCTGGTGCGAGCCGACCCCCTGTTTCTCCGCAACCGCTACATACATGGCCAGGAGTATGGCGGCTGGGCCGTTTATGGTCATGGAAGTGCTCACCTTGTCTAGTGGGATGCCTTCAAACAGGTCTCCATATCAGCCAGCGTGTCAATAGCCACGCCGCACACGCCCACTTCACCCAGGGAACGCTCGTGGTCCGAGTCGTAACCCATGAGGGTGGGCATGTGGAAGGCCACGCTCAGGCCCGTCTGTCCGTTTTCAAGGAGGTAGTGGTAGCGTTTGTTGGTGTCCTCGGCGCTTCCGAAGCCGGAGAACTGCCGCATGGTCCACAACCGCCCTCGATACATGGAGGGTTGCACACCCCTGGTGTAGGGGTATTCACCGGGGTAGCCCAGCTCTTCGTCATATCCATCATCTTCCAAATCTGCGGGCGAGTATAGAGCTTTTACCGGAATGTCGGACAAGGTGGTGAACTCCGCCTCTCGCTGGGGCGATTTGTCCAGCGAGGGATCGAAGGTTTCCTTCTCCCACTGCTGCAAATCGTCCTGCTGCTTTTTTTTATCACTACTTTCTTTCATCACCAGCTCCCTTCTCAGGCGACTGATACTGTTGGTGAACTTACGATACAGTTTAAAAATCCCGATATTTCAAATTATACCGCCCGCATCACGCACATTCAACGGTTTTAAAGGGTCACCGCGCCCCAGGAGCGCTTTTCAGGCGCGATTGTAGGAACAGTCTCCCTCGGAAGGCGGGATCGCCCTGCCCAGGGCGCGTTCCCGCGGAACGCGAGACAGGCGCGATTGTAGGGACGTATTGCATACGCCCCAATAGGGCGGGTTATAAACCCGCCCCTACGTAGTGCCTTGGTGGTCAGGTATTTGCCGGGAGGGAATCGAGCTGGTCTTTGGCTTTTTTCAGGTCACCGTCGGCTCCGCATTCTTCTAATATTTCCGCGGCAGTGGTAAGATTTTCTCTGGCTTTCGATGTATCGCCTTTGCGTTTCAGTAGTTCCGCATAGGAGAGATAGTCCCTCCCTAACTGCTGCATCATACCGTTTCTGTTATCCGCTTCGATGGCTTTCTTTATCCAGTCCTCAGCTTCTTCTATGTGCTGATCATCGATATTCAGCAGAATCTCTCCTATATATCTTGCCATACAGCCTTCCCATATTTTTAATTTATTTTCAGCCGCATAACCATATAAAGACTCTAAATCTAAACCTTTCTCATTGTTCTTAACCTTTGCTCTAGCGAAGGCAATTTTATATAAATTTGACCAGGACGACATACAAAGAACCTGTTCAACTATCGAAATTGCTTGCTCGTAAAAACTATAAGATTCTTGATATCT
>JAUXIQ010000037.1 GCA_030620925.1 Nitrospinota bacterium | reverse complement strand
TTTTGACCAGGGCGTTCCTGGCGCCGTCATCTATTATTATATAACCCCTGGGGCGCAGATGCTGAGCTATCCAGGGTTTCTTACCTTTCAGCCTGGTCGGTGCGGGCAGGAAGAAGGTGCCCAGTTCTTCGCCGCGCAGCACGCGTTTGATGACGTTCTGCTCCCATCCGCTGGCGATAATCGTGGGGACGCCTGAAAGGCCGGCCTTCCGGGCCGCATCCAGCTTGGTCTGCATTCCTCCGGTACCCAGCCTGGAGCTGCTCTTCTCAGCCATGGCTTCCAAATCCGGAGTGATGCTTTCCACGAGCGGGATGAGTTTCGCATCGGGGGACTGTCTGGGGTCGGCGGTGAAGAAACCGTCGATGTCGGTGAGAATGAGGAGGAGCTGGGCCTTGACCAGGTCTGCCACGAAAGCGGAGAGTACATCGTTGTCTCCGAACTTTATCTCTTCCACCGCAACGGTATCGTTCTCATTAACTATGGGCACGACACCGTTCTCCTGTAGCACCTGAAGAGTGTTGCGGGCGTTGAGGTAGCGGCGACGGTCCCCCAGGTCCTCATGGGTGAGAAGAATCTGCGCCACGTTTAACCCATGTCGCTTGAAACTCTTTTCATAGGCCCACACCAGATGGCTCTGGCCTATTGCCGCCGCAGCCTGCTGGTAAGGGATGGTTTCAGGCAGGTCTCCACGGCCCAGTTTTTCCTTTCCGGCCGCTATGGCCCCCGACGAGACGATGAGAAAATCCCACCCTCGCTTCACAAAGAAGCATACCTGGCTGGTCAGCCGGCGGATAACGGCCTCATCGAGTCCGCCCTCCTCTGATGTGAGGACGGTACTCCCTATCTTGACCACCACGCGGCGGGCGTTTTTCACATATTCCGCTCTTGCTTCCGCGCTGTTCAGCGTTGCTTTTTCCCCCGTCATCCGGCCTCTACTCTGGCTTCTCTAAGTCTTTTCAGCCTGTTCATTATAGCATAGGCGAGTTCCTTGAGTCCCTCACCGGTTACGGAAGAGATGGGGTATACTTCCACGCCTTCATCATCCATCCGGGCTTGGAACTCATAGACGAGCTCCCCGGCCCGGGGGAGGTCTATCTTGGTGGCGGCTACTATCTGTTCCCTTCCACCCAGTGCAGTGCTGAAGCACCTGAGTTCTCTGTTTATCTCATGGTAACGCTTCAGGGGATCATCCTTCGACCCCTCAGACATATCCACCAGGTGAACCAGGAGCTCGGTCCTCTCAATATGGCGAAGAAACTTTATTCCCAGCCCTTTGCCCAGATGCGCATCTTTTATGAGCCCCGGTATATCGGCGGCGAGGAAAGATTCAAAATCCCCGGCCTTCACCACGCCGACCATGGGGGAGAGGGTGGTGAAGGGATAGTCTCCTATTCTGGGGTGGGCGGAAGATATTCGTGCAAGAAGAGTGGATTTGCCGGCATTGGGACAGCCGATCAACCCCACCTCCGCCATAAGCTTTAACTCCAGGTGGAGCCATTTCTCCTCGCCGGGTTCTCCGTCTTCCGCAATTCGAGGTGCCTGATTGGTGGAGGATTTGAATCTGGTGTTCCCTCGGCCTCCTCGTCCTCCACTGGCCGCTACCACCTGTTGCCCGTCCTCGGTGAGATCGGCCAGCATCTCCCCGGTTTCAGTGTCCTTGGCCACCGTGCCGGAAGGCACGCCGATGATCAAATCCCCTCCGGCGCGTCCGGTCTTGTTTTTTCCCTTCCCATGTTCGCCGCGTTTGGCAATATTATGAGTATGATATTTCAGGTCAAGGAGTGTGTTCATTCCGCTGCGGGCTTCTATGATGACGCTGCCGCCGTTACCGCCATCCCCTCCGTCGGGCCCTCCTTTGGGATTTTGCCTGTAATGCGCAAAGCTGAGGCAGCCCCGGCCCCCGTCTCCACCCTTGATATAAATTGTAGCTTCATCCACAAACATGGCTCGCCACCCGACAACGATCGCGCCGAAGTGTCTCCATAAACTGCAAAGTCCTCCCTTTTCACCCTGTTAGTGTTTAACACCGGGGTCTTTCTATGGGGAGGACTCGCCTTATTGTCATCAGTGGGAAAATTTCAGCGTCGAAGATGCTCAGGCTTGAAGAACGCTTATCACCCGACCGTTCTTGCCATTTCTTCTGAATTGCACAACTCCGTCGATTTTGGCGTAAAGGGTGTAATCTTTACCCAAACCCACGTTCTCTCCGGGTTTGAATATGGTACCCCTCTGTCGGACCAGAATGCTTCCTGCGCTGACCTTCTGCCCGCTGAAGCGTTTTACGCCTAATCTTTTCCCGCAGGTATCCCTTCCATTTGCAGAACTTCCGCCCGACTTTTTGTGGGCCATTTCCCTATCACCTCCCGAACACTAATAAATATAGACCCGGTGCCTGTTCCTTAAACCCTATTTTCCGGGGTTTATGATGTTTTCTATTTTAACTCTGGTATATTCCTGGCGATGCCCATTGGTGCGCCGGTAATTTTTTCGTCTTTTATGCTTGAAGACGATTAACTTCTTCCCTTTGAAATGCGCCAGGATTTTGCCCGTCACCTTGGCGTTCTGCACAGTAGGTCTCCCGAACAAAACGCCCTCGGGCCGCTGAAGCATCATTACTTCAGTGAATTCCATCTCCCCTCCTGCCGGAAGGTCGACTTTCTCAAGTTCAACTATATCTCCTTCAGATACCCTGTACTGCCTACCGCTGTGGGCAAAAACCGCGTAATTCATCCCTCACCTCTGATTCGGGCTATACTAACATTTTAACCGACAGATTATACTATCTACTGTTAGAGCTATTATAATATATCTTTTATTCAGGTGCTGTCAAGAACTGTCATGCGCTGGCTAATCGGTCATTATAATAATTATTAAATAGATACGTCAAAAAATGGCACTGCTGCACGGATATTAATTTATGGTACCATCGTCCGATACGCTGATTTTTATATTGTATAGTTAATGAATTTTTAATTTAATAGAAAAATCCTTTTGACAATTATCTATATCTCATATATAGTTCAAATATAAGTAAAAAAATAGGCTTGTGAAAGGAGAAGGGCATTGGCTAATAATTCTGTCACCATAAATATCGGTGAAAAAATAAAAGAGCTCAGGAAAAAGAACGAATTGTCCATCCAGAAGCTGGCCAAGAAAGCAGGGGTTTCTCCCGCGGGCATATATAAAATAGAAACCAACGAAATGACGCCCACCATCACCACCCTCATGAAGATCGCCGAGGCGCTGGATAAGAGGGTGAGCTTTTTCATCGATGAGGAGGACAGCCTTTCAGACGTTGAATATATTCACGAGAAAGAAAGAAAGAAAGTCCGCATCAACGAATCCAGGGTGATCTACGAGAACGTTGCCGCCAGACTGGAAGATTGCCTCATGGAAGCCTATGTGGCAATCATCGAAGTGGATGGGAGCAGCGGCGACGAACCGATGTCCCACAGGGGCGAAGAACTGGATATATGCCTCAACGGAACCATAGAATTCACCGTCAGGGACCAGGTCTATGTGCTCGATCCCGGCGACAGCCTCCATTTCAAGGCGCGAATACCCCATTCCTGGAAGAATATAGGCGACGAACCGGTCAGGATGATCTCGGTGGTAACGCCGCCCCCCTTTTCATAAGCAGCGAGCGCCCTTCCCGCTGAACGAAATTTTTTCGACGAATAAATCCATCCGCATACGATTTAATTTGCCTTCCCTGTTTGCCTCGGTATATAAATATATTTCTGGATATAGAACCTGCCGTCTGGATGCCTGAGCTGATTCCTTTACCGGGGATCGGTCAAATTGGAGGTGTTGCGGGAAATGGGAGAAGAGAAGAGGATCCTTCTCGTGGATGATGAGGCCGCAAAGCTGGGGGATTCCATCCAGGAGATGCTGAACACGCTGGCGGCCGATTCGGGGCCCTACCGGGTAGATTGCTGCATGGACTATGACCGGGCGCTTTCCATGCTGGACGGAGTGGAAATGGTCCTGGTGGGGGTGGACCTTACCATAGAATATCTGCCGGAACGGTACAAAGACCTGCTTCCAGGGATAGACGAGGAAATAGTCGGCTACCGCCTTATTCGTCACATCAAAGAGGAATACCCTGGCCTAAAGACCATCGCGCTGGCCACTTTCAGCGGGTGCGAAGAGGTTCCTGCGGGTGAAGAGGATAAGGCCAGGGCGAAAGGGGCCCACGGTTTCATCGTTAAGCCTTTCCGTGCCATGGACTTGGTGGAAAAAATCCGCAGCTTGTGATATTACGGGATAGAGCAATGTTAGTTAAGATAATCTGCTCTGATGAAAGCGTGGCCTTTGAGGGGGAATGGGAGGGCCAATCCCACCAGGAAGTCCTGGAATACGCCAAGCAGGAGGCAAGGGAAAAGGACATGCCGGTCCAGGTGGAAATTTACGGAAGGGGTATATGGAGCATAACCCCCGATGGAAGGAAGATGCCGGGCGCACTGTTTCACGAAAGGCATGGAAAACGACGCCGCTGATATTAATTCGGGGAGACTTTCTTTCTCAAATGCCGCCGGAAAAAGGGTGGGTAAATGACCAAGTGTGTTCCGTTCACAAAGATGCACGGGCTGGGCAACGATTTCATCCTGGTAGAGGGGGATGATTGGCCCCCCGGCCTGGACAACCATAGCGCCGCAGCCAGTGTATGTCATCGACGCTTCGGCGTGGGAGCCGACGGTCTGATAATCATCGTTCCGCCGGAGAGGGAAGACTGCCAGCTGAAGTGGCTGTTCTACAATTCCGACGGCTCGGACGCCGAAATGTGCGGGAACGGCATACGCTGCCTTACCCGCTACGTTCTGGATAAGGGGATAGTGAAACAGCGCTCTTTTGGGGTGGAAACGCTGGCCGGACGCATCGAGCCCCGGATGCAGAAGGATGGATGCATCCGCGTGGACATGGGGGAGCCCATATTCAGACGATCGGATATCCCCATGATCGGGCCGGAAGCGGAGAAGGTGATGGGGGAGGAGCTTAAGGCGGGGGACAGGGTTTTCACGATCACCGCCCTCAGCATGGGCAACCCCCATTGTGTTTCCTTCATCGACGACCTAGACGACTTCCAACTGCAGAAGTACGGCCCGTTGATAGAAAACCATCCGTCTTTCCCCAACAGGGTCAACGCCGAATTCGCCCGGGTGGTCGGCTCCAACCACCTGCGTATGCGTATATGGGAGCGAGGGGCGGGGATCACCCTGGCCAGCGGTACCGGCTCCTGCGCCGTTGCCATCGCGGGCATGATCAACGGCCTGGTTGGGAGGAGAGTAACCGTCAGCCTTCCCGGAGGCGACCTGGAGCTCGAGTGGGAAGAGGCAACCAACCGGGTGTTCATGACCGGGCCCGCGGAGTACGCCTTCACCGGAGAGATCGACCCCGCGCTGCTCGATGATCTATGAGACCCGACTCAGGAGCAGGCATGAGGGGAAAAGGGGGAGACCATGAAAGAAAAGTTCGTAAATGAAATCGCCGAAGGCGAACGCGTTGTCGATCATTTCCTGGTAAGCTCAAAAGAGTTGCTCACCACCAGGACCGGTAATCCCTATATCTCCCTCACCCTGCAGGACAAAACGGGGATCATCGACGGCAAAATCTGGGATAGCGTCCAGCAACATTCTTCAGCCTTTCGACGCGACGATTTCGTAAAAGTGGATGCCCTGGCCGAGAGCTATAAGGAAGAGCTTCAGCTGAACATCAAGCGCATCCGCAGGAGCGAGGAGGAAGAGCTGTCTTCGGAAGATTTCCTGCCCGGCTCTCAAAGGCCCCGGGAAGAGATGCGGGAAGAGCTGTGCTCCCTGTTAGACTCCGTGGAGAACCCGCATCTGAAAAAACTTCTGGAGGCTTTTCTGTCGGACGAGGAGTTTATGGCCGCCTTCTGCAAGGCACCCGCCGCCCGGGGGGTACACCATGTTTATCTGAGCGGCCTGTTGGAACATACCCTTTCGGTGGTCAAGATGTGCCAATATTTCGCAGACTGCTACCAGGATGTAGACAGGGATCTGCTGTTGACTTCGGCGATGTTCCACGACGCAGGGAAAGTGCAGGAGCTGACCGTCTTCCCCAGATTCGATTATACCGACGAGGGCAGACTGATAGGCCACACCCTGCTCGGAGTGAGTATGGTAGCGGAAAAAGCAGGGCAACTGGAAGAATTTCCGCCCAGGCTCCTGACTCTTATCGAGCACGCAATCATAAGCCACCACGGCGTAAGCGAGTTCGGGGCCGTGAAGCGCCCCAAAACCTTTGAAGCTCTTATACTGCATTACGCCGACGACCTCGATGCCAAGGTCAACGCCTTCAAGAAAATCATCTCGGAAGACGGTGATCCCGAGTCACAATGGACCACCTACAACAGACTGCTGGAGAGATACATCTTCAAGGGCTGGTCGGAAGACGACTCACCCGAAAGCTCCCTGGAGGAAGTCTGATCCCTTTGCCTCCAAGGCGTTAGTGCGATGGGGACATTCAATCTCTTTTCCTGAGAGCGAAAAAAGTTGGTACTGACGGGACGTATAATAGTATTTGCGGTAATCATCTTAGCCCTGGTTTCTGCCTCCCCGGGGGCGGAGGAGCGTCTGAGGCTGGCCACCACCACCAGCACCGACAACTCCGGCCTGCTCAACGTGCTGCTGCCGCCCTTTGAAAAAAAGATGAACGTCAAGGTTGATGTCATCGCCGTAGGCACGGGCAAGGCGCTGAAACTGGGGGAGAGCGGAGACGTGGACGTGGTGATGGTGCACGCCCCGCAGTTGGAGGAGAAGTTTGTAACCCGGGGTTTCGGGATCAACAGGCGCACGTTCATGTACAACGATTTTGTGATCGTGGGACCCGCCGAAGATCGGGCTGGAATAAAAGGAGCCATCGACGCCGCTCAGGCCCTGGCCATATTGGCTCGGAGCGGATCGGCCTTCATCTCCAGGGGGGACGAATCGGGCACCCACCAGAAAGAGAAATCCATCTGGGCCGCGGCCGGAATAACACCCTCGGGCAGGTGGTACCTGGAGACAGGTCTGCCCATGGGGCGGGTGCTGGTAATAACCGATCAGAAAAAGGCATACACCCTGTGCGACCGGGGGACTTTTATAGCCTTTAAAGATAAGATAAATCTCAGGATTCTATATGAAGGCGACCCCCTGCTCAACAACCCTTACAGCATCATAGCCGTGAATCCGGCCGTTCATCCCCACGTCAATTATGCGAAAGCCTCGGCCCTCATAGCCTGGGTCGCTTCCCCGGAAGGACAGAAGATAATAGCTTCATACCGGAAGAATGGAGAGAAACTCTTTTATCCCACAGTCTCGGCACCTTGAAACTATTACGATTCTCTACGCTTTCTGCACCATGCTCCCTTCCAGAGACTCTTTCTCGGCCGGGAACCAGTTCCTGGTACGCAGGCAAATCTTCACCAGCAGCAGCATCAGGGGGACCTCTATCAAAACTCCCACCACCGTGGCCAGGGCCGCTCCCGAGCCGAGCCCGAAGAGGACGGTAGCCGTGGCGATGGCCACCTCGAAATGGTTGGAGGCCCCGATCATGGCGCTGGGCGCGGCATCCTCGTAGGTAAGATTAATGGTTTTGCCCAATGAATAGGCCAAAATGAATATTATCGAAGTCTGGATAACGAGCGGTATTGCGATGAAAGCGACCGTCTGAGGATAAGCGATGATAACCTCTCCCTTCAGGGAAAACAGCAGCACCAGGGTCGCCAGTAAGGCTGTGATGGAAACGGTGGTAAGATGGGGCAGGAATTTTGTCTGAAACCAGTCGATCCCTTTTGTGTGAACTATTCTCTTCCTGGTGAAATAACCCGCCACCAGGGGAAGACCGACGTAAACCACCACCGCCAGGACTATCGTCAGCCAGGGGATGGGCATCAGGTTCATCTTTAACAGGAATCCACCCAGAGGTGCGTAAAGGAAGAGCATGGCCAGGGAATTGATGGCCACCATAACCAGCGTGTGCGCATCGTTCCCGCGGGCCAGGAATCCCCATACCAGGACCATGGCGGTACAGGGGGCTATCCCCAGCAGTATGGCTCCGGATATGTAGGATCGATAGACCTCCACCGTAGTGCCGTCCCTCAGCACTTCTGTTCCGGGCAGATAGTCCCTGAACAGGTAACCGATGAACAGGGTTGCGATAAAATACATGCTGAACGGTTTTATCCCCCAGTTGATGAACAGCGTAAGGAGCAACGGCTTCGGATTTTTCCCCGCCTTCACCACCTCTGAAAAATCTATCTTGACCATGATGGGATAGATCATGAAAAACAGGGCTATGGCTATGGGAATTGAGATATGGGCCACCGACATCCCGTCCAGAGCGACGGCCATCTCCGGGTAGGCTTTCCCCAGCAGGAGACCGGCCACTATGCACAGGGCCACCCAAAGGTAGAGGAATCTTTCAAAAACGCCCAATCCACGGCGCGGCGGCGTTCCTTGAGAGCTCATCCTCGGTATCCTCAACTGCGGCGACAGGTCAGCTTCAACCACGCAAATATTATTGCTGTTCAGGAAATAGGGTGTATCCTGGAGTACAACTTTTCAGCTTCTTTCAGGTCTTCAGGGGTGTTGATGTTGTAAAACATCAGGCCCTGCGGATCGAACCGGGCGACCTCTTCAGGGCCTATCTCTTTGATGCGCACTTTATCGAAGAAGTCCAGTATTTTAAGGTTGCCCTCACGCATGAGTTCTTCCATGTGGGGTAAACAGCCTGCCGAATATACGGCGTGCATGGGCTGAAGGGCATCGTAGCGGGGGATGACTATATCGTAACCCTGAAACGGGCCGAGCATATACTCAACGAACTCCTTGTTGAGAAAGGGCATATCGCAGGCCACGGCGAAGACCCTGCCATCCAGGGAGTGCTTCAAGCCGGTGTACAATCCTCCCAGGCAGCCTTTACCCGGGAAGATATCCTGCAACAGGGTGCAGCCGAGTTGCTGATATTTAGTGGTCGAATTGGTGACGATGACTACCTCATCGAACACTCCCCTCAGGGCATCGATTATGTGCTCTATGAGGTATTTCCCCCCCAACCGTATGAACGCTTTGTCCGAGCCGAAGCGTCTGTTCATCCCTCCGGCCATTATCACACCGGTCATTACCCTCCACCCTCAGTGCATCCTGGCTCCACCGTCAACGTTTATGGCCTGGCCGGTGATGTTGCGGGCGTCTTCCGAGGCCAGGAAACAGATCAGTTTCCCTATATCCCCGGGCGTCTGTTCCCTTTTAAGCGGAGTAATCCTTTTTATCACCAGATCGAAAACTTCACGCGGCGTCTTGCCTTCATAGGCCGGGTCGTCCTTCATGATGTTCCGGGCGAGCAGATCCCACATGGGTGTCCATAGCAGACCGGGGCACACTGCATTTACGTTGATGTTATCGCTGGCCAGCTCAAGCGCAAGGGATTGGGTAATGTTGATGGCTCCCGCCTTGGAGGCTGAATAGTGGGGTATCAAATCCCCGCCGCTTCTGCCCGCTATCGAGGCCACGTTAATTATCTTTCCGCTCTTGCGCTCCATCATTTGTGGAGCCAGGGCTTTGGTTACCAGGAAGATGGCCTTGAGATTAACCTCATAGCATTTATCCCAATCCTCAACGGTCAGGTTTGTGAACGGCCGTCCCGCCCATTGACCGACTACTCCAGCGTTATTAACCAGGATATCTATTTGCTCGAAAGTAGATAATGCCTTCTTCGCCATATTCTCAACGTCGCGGGTTTTGCTGACGTCCGCTTCCAGCACCAGGACCTTTCTGTCCAGCTTTTCGACCTCCTTGGCCACCTCGGCCGCATTTTTTAAATCAATATCCACGATTACAATATCCGCGCCATCTTCTGCAAGGCAAAGAACTATGCCTCTTCCTATGCCCGACGCGCCCCCTGTTACCAGAGCGACCTTTCCCTCCAGCCTCATCATAACAACACCCCCTTTTCTTTCATGATTTCAAACTCTCGGGGTTCTCCAGAATTTCTTTCACTCTATTCAAAAATTTCGCTGCAGGGACCCCATCCACCACTTTGTGGTTGAATACCAGGGACAAATATATCATCGAACGAACGGCGATATCTTCTCCAATCACTACCGGTTTCCGGGTTATCTTACCGATTCCCAGGATGGCATTATCCGGAAAATTAACGATGGGGGTGAAAATCTCCACCCCGAAGGCCCCCAGGTTGGTGATGGAGAAAGTGCGGCTGGCC
>JAUXIQ010000203.1 GCA_030620925.1 Nitrospinota bacterium | reverse complement strand
TTAGAAACGGGTGTTGTTTTGGACCAGGACAAGTTAGCCGAATTGATAATTGAGGCCAGGAATAAATTAGGGATGAACCAGGGGGAAGCTTCCCTGCACTGCGGGTTTTCAGAGACCTACCTGGGGATGATAGAGCGTAAGAGGCGAGAGCCCGGCCCCCGGGCTTTATTAAGAATAATGACACGCCTGGGAATCAAAGAGCAAGCGATGAGGGAATTTTTACCCGACGAGTTTCATAATCTCTACGAGGCCGCTGAGCCTGTATATCCCCGGATCAGGGACTATTTGCGCGCCCATACTTCTTCGGAAGAGCTCAGAAAGGAACTTTTGGGGAGCAGCTTCAGCTCGGTAGAGGGTTTGGTCTGTGAGTTCCTGCTCGATTACTGGATTAACGCGCTGGCCGATGATCTGCTGGCTCAAGAGGATTGGCGACACCGGTTGGCAGGCGCTATGATTGAGGAAGTGAAGAACGCTGAAAGCGGGCGCACTTTCATCAGGATGCTGGAGATATTCGAGGATGAAGAACGGGGCCCCGATGGCCGCGTTTTTTCATTACTTTCCATACTTAAAGACTGGTCTTATGAGAGGGGGATGAATGAGGTAATACTGAAAATCTCCCTGGATGATTCGTCTGAGAATATACGGGTCTACCGTTTGAAGCCCAGCGATGAGAGGGCGAGTGAGGGCCTTACCCGAACACCCTGGGAAGCTGTAGAGCAATTGCGTGAACGCGCTATGGGGGACAGCGGTTTCTATGAGTTTCCGGGGGGACTGAAGGAACTCATTTACGATCAAGATACCTTCCATGACTTCCAGGTGAGGGAAGAGGAGCTGGAGTATCTCAAAAAGGTCGAGCTGCGGGGTACGGGGGGGGAGCCCACCAAGGAGGGGTATCTACTTGAGCTGGAACGCCTCCGTTACGGTGGACATCCTTCTACTGAGGGGTCGCTGTTGTTGTTGAAGGAGGCAAACCCGCAGCTATTTGAAATTCTGAACAAAATCATGAGGACTGATGAAAACGTCCGGGAAAGTATAATAAAGGCCATTGGACCCGCAGTGGACGCCATAATAGACGCTTCTTCATTTTGAAAAAACCGCACTACTCACCTTTGGGACGCTCAGACTCTTTTCCTTTGAAAAATGGGAAGGAGGTTTTCTTCCCCGTCGAATTGTATTTCCCCAAGTTCTTCAACTATTTGAATGTTATCTTTGCCTGCCAGCTCGTGGAGGCAGGCCTCCGAGGACTCGAACAGGGATAGTTCGAGGGTGTTCTTTATTCGCACTACTCGCGCTTCCTCAGGTTTGTGGACGCCGCCGCTGCTCAGAGCTGCATCTACGGCGCTCTTTTCATTTTCCATAATCAAGGGTATCTTCGCCTCGTGAGGTGCGTGCGCGGTGATGGCGTTAATGTAAGTCTGGTGGTGGTCTATCCTGTCTACGAGTTTACCGGTGCTGAAATCGGCGTAGCCCATGCCTAAAGCGTTTCCCTGTGTCTTCTCTGTGAGGCCGCGAACGATTATCCTTTTTATACTCGGTTTCTGGTTGTGCCAGTTGTGAATTTCTCCTTTTCTTCCGATGACGTTGGTGTCCAGGCCTGAGCCGGCTATATCCTTGCCTATTTCATCGACTATCAGGAGGTCTATATCTTCTAATGGCAGCCTTGCCATGTTCTCTTTCGCCCGCTTCAGCAGCTCTGCTTCGATAGTACCTTCATTTATTTCATCTGCTGTCAGCGCTCTGACCGTTTCCGTTTCGCCGTGGGCGTTTTCAACTATTCCCAATCCTAATATTATCGGGAGCCGCTCAAGGGCGAAACGGGCGATCTCCAGCATCACGCTGTGGTAGCCGTATTTAGATGCATAGAGGTGGAAGTTTTTCACTCCTATGGGTTTTCCGAGGCCGGCGGTTATCATTTTGAAAAGTCCGCTTTCCTGGGGGCCGTCAAAGTCTATATGGGCCTTTATCCTGTTTACCAGGATTATTCCGCGGGCCTTACAGGCATGTCCGTCTGCATAGACGGGTACTCCCCGCTCTGAGGTCCCTATCAGGTCCGCTTCGATGGAGGAACGCACGGGGACTCCCAGGAGTTCTTCAGTAATGTTATATCCTTTGAGAAAAGTGGCCTGGCCTTCGGCCGTGGCGCCGCCGTGGGAACCCATGGCCGGGAATATGAAGGGCTTGGCGCCGAGCGCTTGAAGCTCTTCCACCAGCGATTTAATCACCACCGCCTGGTCTCGTATGCCTCTGGCGGAAGCGGCAATGGCTATCTCCCAGCCCGGACTAACCAGTCCCTGCAGGTTGACGCGACTGAGCTCTTCCTTAACTGACCGGGCTACGTCGGGCAGCCGTGTGTTAGGAAATTCTTGCTTTATTTTTACCATCCTGGGATAGCTCATGGGTCGCTGATTCCTCGGAGAGGCTGTCTCATGCCTTTCTGTAAGCGCTTTGGGACAATATTATTCATAGGGGCGGCATAATGCCGCCCTCATGCCCCGATAGTGTGACTATGAAATCGACGTCCCGTCTCAGATCACTGCTGTGGCTTCGATTTCTATCAAGAGGTCGTCGTTTGCCAGCCGGTTAATCTCTACGATAGTGCTGGCCGGATAGTTATCCTTTTTGAAAAATTCTCTGCGCACCTCGTGTATTTCGTTGAATTGGCTCATGTCGGTGACAAATACGGTGACTTTGACTACGTCGTCCATATCGGCTCCCAATTTAATGAGCGTCGACTTCATGTTTTCCAGGGTCTGCCTGGTCTGAGCCTTGATATCCCCCTTGCCCACAAGGTTGCCTTTTTCGTCGATGGAAGCATGGCCGGAGATAAACAACAGGCTGGAGAGGTCTTTCTTCTCCACTTTTATGGCATTCGAGAACGCAACTTCGGTGCCCAGGTCAGCGGTAAAAGGTATTATGTCTTTTCTCATCTCGGTTCCTCCCTTCAGCGGGTCTCACGGCGGTCAGGCCGCGCCCGCCCCGGTCTTGGTTTAACGGCATTTACGATGCTTTAAGCCGGAGAGCATCATGGATATATCTCTCATATTCTCTACTTTTTATCAATGCCCATTTTACCATCCCAACATATAGGGGCTTTTATGCTAATATATTGTGGCCTGTCTTTCCATCTCGGTGGCTTCCCCGGGGGATTCATGAAACGCGAGAGGAGCGGAGTATGCCTAAAGCGCAAGTCGATGATGTTGGGATATATTACGAAGAGTCGGGGAGCGGAGAGGCGCTGGTTTTCATAACCGGTTTTGCCAGCGTGCACATGGATTGGCGTCTTCAGGTGCCCTTCTTTTCAACACGTTTTCGGACCGTTGTCCTCGACAATCGCGGCGCGGGGAAGACAGACAAGCCAAGGGACGGTTATTCCATCAGCCGCTTCGCGGAGGATGCGGTGGGGTTGATGGATCATCTCGATGTTGAGAGTGCGAACGTTGTGGGCTTGTCCATGGGGGGCATGATCGCCCAGGAGGTAGCCATCAGCCATCCCTCGCGAGTCCGGCGGCTGGCCCTTTGTGCTACACATTGCGGCCCTGATCGCTCCGTGCAGGCTGAGCAGGAGGTCATGGACGCCCTCACCGACGTCGCCGGCCTCACCTATGAAGAGATAATAAGGAAAGCCTTGCCCATCCTTTTCACCGAGGGGTTCATCAGGGAGCGGCCTGAGGAGGTGGAAAAGTACGTGCAGGACAAGCTGAATTATCCCAGGCAGACTTACCATTCCTTTAACGGCCAGCTTCAGGCGGTAATGGGGTTCGATTCTTACCATAAGCTGCCGCAGTTGGAACTTCCCACCCTGATAATGGCGGCCCGGGGGGACGTCCTGGTCCCGCCGGAGAATTCGGAGATGCTGGCGGAGAGGATACCCGACTCCCGGTTGAGTATTTTTGATGAGGGCGGACACCTGTTCAATATCGAAAGAGCGGATGAATTCAACCGGACGCTTCTTCACTTCATTTCAGACTGATCTGCGTCCGCCGCCCTTATGGTATAGGAACTTTTTTGTCCGGCTCCGAACAGGGTGCCGGTGTTTACCTTCTTTTCGGTATCCTCCTGGACTTTGACTCTCTCACGATTAGTTTTTAGCATGGTTTTGAGGAGAACGATGTCTTTGGGGAAGAACAGGTCAAGGGTCCAATCGAGGGCCACCCTCGTTTTTCTCTCCAGCCCCGGCAACTTACTAAGATAGATAGTCCGCCATAGCCACCATGCTAAGAACCCACGAAATTTAAGACCGAAGATTTCAGCTATAGCCGACCGACGCCCCAGCGGGACGAGCTGCCCGGGGGAAGAGAAAAGGAAGGGTTTCTTGGTTCGGCCGCGCAGCGCTGCGATGATATTCTCTGCTGCGTGTTTACCCTGTCTCACTGCGTGCTGTGCCACGGCGGGGTATGGGCGGCCTGTCTTGGGGTCAATTGCATGGGAGCAGTCTCCTATTGCCCAAACCCCCGGATATTCAGGAACCTCCAGATAATCGTTCACCACAATTTTGCCTCTCTCTTTTCCGCAGGGGAGACCAGCCAGCAGCGGATTTGAGGAAACACCGGCAGTCCAGACAAGGGTGCGGGTGGAGATACGGTTTCCATCCTGCAGTTCCACGTCACCGGCTGACGCAGAGGTGATGACCGTCTCCAGCTTCACTTCGATGCCGCGACTAGTCAGGCATTTATGGGCGTATGCGGCAAGTTTCTGAGGGATACTGGGCATAATTTGCTTTCCGGTGTCCACCAGCACCATCCTGACC
>JAUXIQ010000322.1 GCA_030620925.1 Nitrospinota bacterium | reverse complement strand
GCAACCGGTGTGGGTTCTGCCAGAGCAGTTGTCCGGTCTATCGGGCCACCGGGGTGGAAACATCGGCGGCACGGGGACATAATGCCCACGTGCGGAGCATCATAGAAGAGCAGAAGGAGCTGGTCGCCGAGCTGCGCGACCCCATCTTCGATTGCCTCCTCTGCCGGGCATGCACTGCCAACTGTTTCCCCGCCGTGGAGACGGACAGGATAATGGTCGCCGCCCGAGAGGCGTACGTGCAAAAATACGGGCAGCCTCAACTGCAGCGCTACATCTTCAGAGAGCTGCTTCCCAATAGGTCGGCCATGGACAGGGCGGTGAAGCTCGCCTTCCTGGGCAAGCGGATCGGCATTTCGAAACTCGCCGAATTTCCCGGCTATTTCGGCTGGTTCGGCAAACAGATATCCAGGGCCGGACGTATGACCGACGGCTTACCCCATAAATTCCTGCGCCAGACGATAAAAAACGGCTCTCACCCCGAAATCAAGTGGGGGACGGATGCGGCCTATTTCCTCGGCTGCGGCTTCAATTACGCCCTGCCAGGGGTGGGGCTGGCTACGCTGCAATGCCTGAACGCCCTGGGGCTATCGGTGCACGTCCTGGACAATCTATGCTGCGGATTGCCCCCCTACAGCCACGGAGATGTGGAAGCCGCGTTGATCCTGGCCCGGAAAAACATAGACCTCATGGTGGGCCTGGAATCGAGGTGGATAGTCACCGAATGTGCAAGCTGCTCCTCTTTTCTCAAGAAATACGCTGAGTTGATGGCGGATGAGCCTCAATACCTTCAGAAAGTGGCGGACTTGCAGGATAAAATAGTAGACCTCAACGAGCTCATTCAGGCCAGAGAAGGCTTTAGAGGAAAAGAGGCGTCTCAGGGCCGACCGGTCATGACCGTGAGCTATCACGACCCCTGCCACCTCAGCCGCTACCAGGGGATAGTCCGACAGCCGCGGGAAATACTCGCATCCATCCCGGGAGTGGAATTGATCGAGATGGACGAGGCGGACTGGTGCTGCGGCGGCGCCGGCGTCTATACGGTTCTCCATCCCCAGAGAGCAGATAATATACTTGAACGCAAGATGGACAATTTTTCCCGAACGGGGGCGAAGTTTTTGGTGACGAGCTGCCCGGCCTGCATGGCGCAATTGCGTTACGGCATGAAAAAACATAGGATAGACGCCAGGGTGGTTCATCTCAGTGAGGTGCTGAAGACGGGGTTGAACTCAGAGGAGGAACGATGTTAAAAAATGACGCGTGGATCAAGGAAATGGCCCTCGAGCACAGAATGATAGAACCGTTTGTGGACAGCCAGGTCAGGGACGGGGTTATCTCCTACGGGCTGTCATCATACGGTTACGATATCAGGATAGCCGACGAGTTCAACATATTCACCAACGTTTACACCACCACGGTAGACCCCAAGGAGTTCGATTCGAGGTCTTTCGTGAATTTCCAGGGTGATGTAGCGGTCATCCCCCCCAACTCCTTCGCCCTGGCACGGACGGTGGAATACTTCAGGATTCCCCGCAACATACTCACCTTGTGTGTGGGCAAGTCCACCTATGCCCGCTGCGGCATCATAGTCAACGTAACCCCTTTCGAGCCTGAATGGGAGGGGACGGCCACGCTGGAGGTATCCAACACCACCCCCCTCCCGGCCAAGATTTACGCCAACGAGGGGATAGCTCAGGTGCTCTTCCTGGAAGGGAGCGAGGTATGCACCTTTTCCTATAAGGACAAGAAAGGGAAATACGACAAACAGATAGACATCACCCTCCCCAGGCTGTAAGGGCCTGATGGGGCAATAGCCGGGGCGTATTCCCTGAGACATAGATGAGGAGAAGCCCATGAAACCGCTAAAATCGCTGATATCACTTGAGGAAGCACTGGAAGTCTGTCATCAACAGGCTGCGCCCATAGAAGAGACCGAAGAAGTGGACCTCGTTCAGGCGGGTGGCAGGGTGCTGGCCAGGGATATGACTTCCAACGTCTCGGTACCCCCGTTTGACAGGGCGGCCATGGACGGTTATGCGGTGGTGGCGGAGGATACCTTCAAGGCGGGAAAATTCAACCCCGTGGTTCTCGACTGCGTGGAGAAGATATACGCGGGCCAGACGCCTGAGGTTACCCTCACCTCCGGCCGCTGCTCCGAGATCGCCACCGGTGCGGTGATGCCGGAAGGGGCTGACGGGGTGGTGATGGTGGAAGACACAGAACAGGAGGGCGACCGCATAAACATCTATAAACCCATCTATCCGGGGGAAAACCTCGCCAGACAGGGCGAAGACATTTCCCCCGGGGAAACCGTTCTGCATGCCGGTGATGCCTTGAACCCCAGCAAAATAGGCGCGCTGGCCGCCCTGGGGATACCGGGGGCCGAAGTTTTCAGGAAACCGCGGATGCTGATCGTCCCCACCGGAGATGAAATAACTGAGCCTGGAGGGAAACTGAAAGAGGGACAGATATATAACATAAACTCCTACACCCTGGGCGCCGTCATCAACGAACACGGCGGCCGGGCGGACCTGCACCCTGTGGTCGACGACCGGATGGAACCCATGGTGAAGACCATCAGAGAAAACCTCTCCTATGACATGATAATCTTTTCCGGGGGGAGCTCCGTGGGCACCCGCGACGTGATAGTGGACGTGGTGAAAGAGGTCGGAGAAGTCCTCTTCCACGGCATCGCCGTCAAACCGGGGAAACCCACTCTCCTGGGGAAGGTGGAGAACACGCTGGTTCTGGGCATGCCCGGCTATCCCGCCTCCTGCCTCTCCAACGGCTACATGATCCTGCTGCCCATCTTGAGGCGAATGGCTCACCTCCCGCCGGTGGTGGAACGGACGGTCAGGGCCACAATGGAACGCCGGCTTACCTCAACCATCGGCCGCCACCAGTTCTACACGGTAAGGGTGGTGGATGGGAAGGCTTACCCCGCGTTCAAGGAATCGGGGTCCATCACCAGCATGTCAGACGCAGACGGTTATATCCAAATACCCGCCCAGGTGGACCTGCTGGAAAAGGGTGAGGAGGTGGAGGTAGTGCTTCTCTGATAGTGGGACTCATGGATGTCTGGAAAAACATAAATGAAAAGGGAGGCTTCTCACCTCCCTTTTTTAAACCCTGCTTTAAGATAATCAGCAACCGATTCAGGAAATCAGAAGGTCCCGTTCAGGGAAACGGTGACCCGGTTTTCCATGTATTCCCTCACATCAAGCACCGTCGGGTCCACGCTCTTGTTCACGAAGTCATACCCCGCGCGGGCGGTTAAATACTTGTAAAGATTGTAACGCACCGATGCATTGAAGGTGATAATATTGTCCGTCCTCTCGTCTCTGGCCCCGCGTAAG
>JAUXIQ010000396.1 GCA_030620925.1 Nitrospinota bacterium | reverse complement strand
GTTAATCGTTCACTCGGGTTTCTTTTTGCTTTCTCCCTTCCACTTTTGCAACCGTTCTTTTATGATCTTTTCAAATCCTCTTTCGCTGGGACGATAGTAGGTCCTCCCCAGCAGTTTCTCCGGAAGATAGTCTTGCTTAACGTATGCATTGGAATAGTGATGAGCATAGCGGTACTCCTTCCCGTAGCCCAGCTTTCCCATTAATTCGGTAGGGGCATTTCTTATGTGGAGAGGAACCGGCAGGGCCCCTTCCCGCTTGACGTCTTTCTGGGCGGACGCATAGGCGGTATAGATGGCGTTACTCTTTGGCGCGGTGGCGAGATACGCTGCGGCCTGGGCAAGCGCCAGCTTGCCTTCGGGCAATCCTATAAAATGGAATGCTTCCTTGGCGGAAATGGCCACCTGCAGAGCCCGGGGATCTGCGTTGCCGATATCTTCTGATGCAAAACGCACCATCCTGCGGGCCAGATAAAGCGGGTCCTCCCCCGCTTCCAGCATTCTGGCCAGCCAGTAGAGGGCTGCGTCCGGATCGCTTCCTCGCATGCTCTTATGAAGCGCAGAGATGAGATTGTAGTGCTCCTCGCCGTCCTTGTCATAGAGGAGCGATTTTTTTTGCATGGCCTCTTCTGCCTGGGCCAGAGAGATGGTCCGCTGCCCTTTGGCGTCAGGGGTCGTGGTGAGCACGACGAGCTCCAGGGCATTTAAGGCGACGCGCGCGTCTCCATGAGAGTAGCGGGCTATGTGCCGTAAGGCCCGAGGGTCTATCTCAATCGTGTGCTTTCCCATGCCCTTCTTCTCGTCCGCCAGGGCGCGATGGAGAATGGCAAGCAGATCGTCCTGGTCCAAAAGCTCTAACACGACAACCCTGGCACGAGAAAGAAGCGGGGCCACAACTTCGAAAGAGGGGTTTTCAGTGGTGGCGCCAACAAAGGTAATGGTGCCATTTTCAATGTGGGGCAGGAACGCATCTTGCTGGGCCTTGTTAAATCGATGTATCTCATCTATGAAAAGGAGAGTTTTTTGACGGGTAAGGCTTTTTTGTGCGGCCGCTTCCTGTATCACCTGTTTTATCTCTTTAATTCCTGAGGTAACCGCACTGAAAGAGACGAAGTGATAGTTGGAGCTTTTGGCTATGATATGAGCGAGAGTTGTTTTGCCCGTCCCCGGAGGGCCCCAGAGAAGGAGAGAACATACTTCGCCGCTTTCTATGGCTGAGCGCAACACGCTGCCATGTCCCAAAAGGTGCTTTTGCCCGAAAAAGTCGTCCAGGCTGCCAGGCCTCATCCGATCGGCCAGAGGAGCATCTTTTTTTGCTTCGAGCGTGCGGGGGCGTTCAAACAAATCCATTGGGTCACCATATAAACTAACGGTTGGGTTGGGCGGCTTAAGGTTGCGTGGCTCGAATCGGCGCTCGTTGATCGGCTACGGGTAAAGACAAAAGCCACCCCCCCCCTTTTTTCTGGACGAGATGATTATGCAAATAATAAATTAACACACCCACGGCGTGCTTTCAATCGATTTTTTTGCGTAGACATCGCGATAGATTCATGATAGAAAATCCTGGTAAACTGCTTAGAGAGAAAAAAGCAAGCTGATAGAAAACGATAGGGAAGGGACCATGAGAGCATGCGGCATTATCGTGAAGAGAAACAAGCCCGAAGCGTTAGCGCTCGCCAAAAAGGCGATTGCGTGGCTTGAGAAGAGGGGAATAAAAGTCCTGCTTGACAATGAAGTTGCTGAAAAACTGGGACACCCCCACCATTTGGAGAAAGATGCCATTCCATCACAGGCAGAAATGCTTATAGTCCTGGGGGGAGACGGAACTCTTTTAAGCGTGGCCCGTCTGAAGGGAATCGAGACCATACCTATCCTGGGAATTAATGTGGGCAGCCTGGGCTTTCTCACAGAAACCTATAAGGAGGAGATGTTACAGGTTTTGGAGAAAGTGGTAGCGGGGGAATTTGAAACCGACAAGCGATTGATGCTTGAGGCAACCATTTACCGGGGAGGGAAAGCGGTAGAGCGAAACACCGTGCTCAATGACATTGTGATCAACAAGGGGGCCCTGGCGCGGATCATCGACCTGGAGACGTACATAGACGGGGGGTACCTAACGACCTTTAAGGCAGACGGGCTCATTCTCTCGACCCCTACAGGCTCCACCGCGTATTCTCTCGCGGCGGGAGGCCCTATTTTATATCCTTCTCTCAACACTATTATCATGAACCCTATTTGCCCTCACACCTTGACCAACAGGCCCCTCGTGTTGCCTGACAGCGTTGTCGTTAAAGTGGTTCTCAAGTCTGTCAACCAGGACGTTCACATCACCCTGGTCGGACAGGCGGAGAGGCCGCTTAGAGCTGAAGATGTGGTGGAGGCTAAAAAGGCAGGAACGCACATTCACTTAATCAGGTCCCCCTTCAAGACATATTTTGAACTCTTAAGGACTAAGCTGAGGTGGGGGGAGCGCTGATCCAGCAACTGAATGAAACCACGAAGAACACGAAGAGAAGCTTAAGGGAAAAAGAAAATCAGGTTTTGGCCGTAACCGATCAACGAATACTGATTCGCGCTGCGCAACCGTAACCGTTCAACCCAAACGGAATCTTAAAAGGCGTTTGCCCCTATAACGATCCAATGCTACGAGAGCTTCACATTAGGAACTTCGCCATCATTGAGAACCTTAACCTTTCTTTCTCTGAGGGCCTTAATGTGCTGTCGGGCGAAACAGGAACCGGAAAGTCTATCATTGTGGGGGCCCTTACCCTGGTGCTCGGGGGAAGGTCCTCGCCGGAGGTGATCAGGTCTTCTGAGAAATCGTCAACAGTAGAGGCCCTTTTTGAAGTAGGGCCC
>JAUXIQ010000223.1 GCA_030620925.1 Nitrospinota bacterium | reverse complement strand
TGTTGTATTTGGAGACTAGCTGGGCAACCTGTTCCTGGTCCATATCCGTATGCACTTTCCAGACGTCGGTCTTCATTATTCTTGAGAGACGGGCATTGGGAGGCGCTATTATCAGCTCTCTGAGCGAGAGTACGCCCAGAAAATGGCCTTCCTGATCAACCACGTAGATATAGAAGACGGTCTCGGCTTCATAGGCTTTTCTGACCTCTATAATGGCTTCTTCGGCGGAGGTGTCTTCACTGAGAGCGAGGAAGCGAGGGGTCATAATACCCCCCGCCGTCTCTTTGTCATACTTGAGGAGCTCTTCCACCTCGGATGAGGTTATCTCCTGCATGTAAGAGAGGACCTGCTGAGCCACCTCCTCGGGCAGTATCCCGACGATATCTGTCAGCTCATCGGAGGGCATGTGTTGCAATATGTCCACGATCTTTTCCGCATCCATCCCCTCCAGGAGTTCGCTGGTGGTTATCTCCTCCGTTTCGCCCAGTATCTGCGCTTTCAGTACGGCGTCATCTATGAGGTCGAAAATATAAATTTTGTCTTCCGCTTCAAGATGGCGCAAAATGTTCGCCATATCCGCCTGATGAAGCTTATCTATTATCTTGCGGATATTATGAACCGCCTTCCGATGGCTCAGCTTGCGAAGCGTATCGATATATATTTCGACGTGCCGGTCTTCCATAACGGCATTACCCTGGAAATGGGGAAATATTAGGCTCTGAGGGCATACATCAATTTAAAATTTTCATTATAAGACTTAATGAAGTGTTTGTCATAATCTTTTTTGGCAACGGCCGTGAACCGGAAAATATCCCATGTTATGTCGGACCAACCCTCGTAGAGAGACCACTTATGGAATTGATAAGAATAGTTTTCCCCTTGATTTTTTTCGCCCTACCGTTCATTTTAATCTAAGGGTTTTGTTTAAACGCATTATGCGCTTAGTGGGCTAAACGTCAGAGGTCCAAAACAGAAGGATTGTCAGTAGATATATGGAATTATTGGATTACGCCGTCAAGGCGGATAACATAGTTAAACGTTTCAGTGAGCAGTTGGCCGTAAACGAGCTGAGTTTCACGGTTAAAGAGCGTGAGTGCTACGGCCTGCTGGGTCCTAACGGGGCGGGAAAAACCACCACGCTGCGCTTGGTGCACTGCTTTTATCCGCTGACCAGCGGGGAAATCTCTGTCCTTGGGCTTGACGTCAAAAAAGACTGCCGGAGCATCAAGGAATTTATAGGGGTGGTGCCTCAGGAGAACAACCTGGACGAGATGCTCACCGTTATCGAAAACCTGCTGGTCTACGCCCGGTATTTCAATATACCAAAAAAGACGGCCCGGGAACGCGCCGAGGAATTACTGGCCTTCGTACAGTTGGATGAGCGGAGAGACTCCCGCATACGCGAGCTGTCCGCAGGCATGAAACGCCGACTGGTCATAGCCAGAGCGTTGATAAACAGCCCCCGCATAATCATTCTCGACGAGCCCACCACCGGCCTCGACCCCCAGGCCCGCCATCTCACCTGGCAGAGGCTCCGGGCGCTCAAACGCACCGGCGTCACCATGCTTCTCACCACCCACTACATGGAAGAAGCAACGCAGCTCTGCGACCGCGTGGCGATAATGGACAAAGGTAAAACCCTGCTGGAAGGGAACCCCATGCACCTGGTCAAGGAGCGGGTCGGGAAAGAAGTGCTGGAAGTGCAGCTCGACAACGAGGAAGACGGTAAGCTCCTCCCTATGATCGAGGATTGGAGCATACCCTACGAGGCAGCCGGAGATAAGGTCTATCTTTTCTGTGACGACGGCAAGGAATACATTCAAGCCCTTTGGGAAAAGGGCTACCACCACCTGCTGCAGAGGCCGGCTACGCTGGAAGACCTCTTTTTGAAACTGACAGGAAGGGGGCTGAGAGAATGAGGTCGATAATCCATCCTCCAGACGTATCATGGCGCGCGGTGAAAGTATGGCAGCGCAACCGCGATTCCTACAAACGGTTCTTAAAGGCCAGCCTCATAGGCAATCTGGGCGAACCTTTCCTGTATCTGATAGGAATGGGGCTGGGCGTGGGAGCTTATCTGCAAAGCATAAACGGGATGTCCTATATTCAGTTCATAGGCCCCGGCCTGGTAGTCTCTTCCGCCATGTTCGCCGCCACCTTTGAATGCACCTTCGGGGCCTACACCCGCATGTCCGAACACAAAACCTACGAAGCCATCCTGTCCACTCCACTAAGCGTGGGAGACATTGTGGGGGGTGAGGTGATGTGGGGCACCACCAAAGGGCTCCTGAGCGGAATGGTGATGCTCATGATAATCTCACTCTTCGGATTAGTGCATTCTCCCATGGTGGTCTTCCTGCCGCTGGTAGTTGTCCTGGAGTGCTTCCTGTTCGCCGCCATGGGTATGACGGCCATGGCCCTCTCGCCCAGCTACGAGTTCTTCAACTACTACTTCACCCTCCTCATATCCCCCATGTTCTTCCTCTCCGGGGTCTTTTTCCCCCTCTCCAGGTTCCCCCAGTGGGTGCAGACGCTGGCCTGGTTCTCCCCCCTCAGCCACGCAGTCAAAGCCTCCCGGAGCCTGATCCTGGGTACAGCCGGTCCTGCCGTGATACTGGATATGGTATGGATGCTGGCTATCGGCGCTTTATTTTTCATTTTATCCGCCAACTTGGTTCACCGCCGCCTCATAAAGTAGCGTCTCCACCCATGACACCCTTACCAGGTGTATCGCTGTAAGGGAAAAAGTGAAGGGGTTTTGTAAAAAGCGTAGGGGCGGGTTTATAACCCGTCCAACTGGGGCGTATGCAATACGCCCCTACAATCGCGCCTGTCCCGCGGCACGCGGGACTACCTGGCTCTTGTAGGAGCGGCATCCTGCCGCGATTCTGCCAGCAATAAATTTCTCCTCCTCTGGAGGGAGAGGATTAAGGAGAGGGGAGATTTTGCAAGCCCAAAGAAAGCGGACTTGCCAGGGTAGGCGAGATTCTTCGCTTCGCTCAGAATGACATGATGCTGCGTAGGGGCAGGCCCCTGAGCTTGCCCGAATAATATAAACACCGATCAATGACGGGCGAACACGAGGTTCGCCCCTACGAGACGTTGTTGGGAACGTATGGGAGTCGTAGGGGCGACCGGCGGTCGCCCTTGTTCTCGTAGAGACAATTCATGAATTGTCTCTACAAATTCCACGGAGTGGGGGGGCGAAGAATCTCGTTTGTTCATACAAGAAGTAAAATCGCTGCAAAATGCCGCTTCCACCAAATCCAGCGTAGGGATGTCCGGCCGGTCGGCCCTAAAACCCGCGCTTAAGGCCTATCTCCCGCGCCAGGGCCACCGCTTCCTTAAATTCCTGAGTGGATATGCGGCGGTTTATCTCCGGAAACTCGTTGGCCCGGTAGGCGGGACGATACTGGGCCATGATATTTACATACGAGTCCGGTGAGATTTCATCATGGATGAACTTCATCAACTCGCCGGTGCCCGCCAGTCCCTCAGGCATAACGAGATGGCGAATGAGCAGCCCCCTCACGGCGATGCCTCTATCGTCCACAGCCAGGTCCCCCACCTGCCGGTGCATCTCCCTCAGGGCGGATTTAACCACCTGGGGATAGTCGGGAGTCTTGCAATATTTCGATGCAGGGTCAGTTTGAGCGAACTTGGTGTCGGGCATGTAGATATCCACAATATCCTCGAGCAGCTTTATAACCTCAAGCGACTCATACCCGCCGCAGTTGTATACTACAGGGAGGCGCAGCCCGCGTTCCACGGCCATGGGCAACGCCGATACTATCTGGGGCACGTAATGCGTGGGGGTGACGAAATTGATGTTATGGCATCCGCTCTCCTGGAGATATATCATCTGTTCCGCCAGCTGTTGGAGAGTCACCGGAGTACCGCGGCCTTCAAAGCTTATGTCGTAATTCTGGCAGAAAGTGCAGTGCAGGTTGCAGTTAGTGAGGAAGATGGTCCCCGAGCCCTGATAGCCCACCAGGGGAGGCTCTTCGCCAAAATGAGGGAACACGGAGGAAATCATCACCTGGCTCCCGGCCCTGCAGACCCCCCGTTCTTTATCCAGACGATTCACCATGCATTTTCTGGGGCAGAGGGTGCAGCTCTCCAGAAAGGCCATAAGGGCTTCTCCCCTTCCGACCAGGCCGCCCTTTTCATGCAGAGATACGTAACAGGGATTGAGATTCAGTTTCAGCGTTCCTTTCTTCTTATCTGCTGTCGTCTATTCCGGAAACAACCCTTCACCACAAATTTTCCAAACCGAAGCCCTGTTTTAAATTTGACAAATGGCAGGAATGTGATAATTTAATTTAGAATCTTACAATAACCTGATACACAATAATATAATGTACGACATCAAGTGCACACAAAAAATTC
>JAUXIQ010000310.1 GCA_030620925.1 Nitrospinota bacterium | reverse complement strand
GACTGGGTTTGTATCACGTTACCTTTCGGCATAACTTCTTCCGGCTCCCCGCCCATCTTTATTGCGGTCGACAGATAGATGCCTATGGCCATGGTGGAAGATTCAGCTTTCGCACGGGCCGCGTAAACCTCACTTGCGATATCTTTTATCTTGCCGTCTTCAGGGGCAGCGAGATGCGCCCAATCGGCCAGGTGACAGGCCAGGCGGAGGTCGCCCACGGTCGTAAGCTCCTTTGCCCTTGCCGCAAGCTTATCCGCGCCGCCCGCCAGCCGGGCGATCTCCTCGGCCTGCGATTTTTCAGGTGCGGGTTTCAGGTGTGAGGGTGTCCCGTCATACCAGCCACCGTACAAGCGCCAGATGTTGCGCACGATGAACTCCGGATCATCGTAAACGGGCTGAAGGTAGGGCCGCTTGAGAAGTTCCGGCGGAGCTTTTACGTTGTGGAGCACTTCGTCCAGCGAAGCCCCCTTATTCATGAGGTCCAGGGTTTGTTCATGGAGGGATTCCAGTAAAGATGCAGTATCATCCAAAACCTGCCGGACGCGGCTCGCTCCCATAACGGGCCACCCGTGCCCCGGTGCCATGATTTCGGGCTCCAACGCCGCCATCTCCCGTAGGGCGACGGCCCAGTCCTTGCAATAGCGCTGGACCTTTTGCGGGTTGCCTGCGTTCGGTACGCACCAGAAGATCAGGTCTCCCGGACAGAGCACGCGGGTATCGGGGAAAAAGGCCCAGATATGGTCGTCGGTTTCACCGCGGGCGTGTTTGAGAAAGACGCTGGCGCCACCGACGCTTACCGTAAGCTGATCCCTGAAGGTGATATCGGGATGATGAAAATCGACCGGGAAGTCGAATTGAATCTTGCCTCCCCAGAACTGGCGGCTGTTGATGGTTCCGTTATAACCGGCGGTTTCCCGATAACGTTTGAAGCGGGGGAGGGCGTCCTCGTGGGCAATGACCTGCGGCCGCGGCCAGCCCCTGGAAACGGCTTCATCGACGTACTGCTGCACGCCGAAAATGTGATCGAGGTGGCCGTGGGTGTAGACCGCGGTGTGCAGCCGATCCTGCACCACTGAGCGGACAGCGTCGAACTTGGCCTGCTGGTCCCTTGCCCCGCTGGGGTCTATGATAATCAGGCCGTCATCCGTTTCCCTGATAATCGTATTGGAGAAGCCTTTGTGGAACCAGGTGCCCTCGGCGATCGGCTCTATACCGAATGGCGGGCCTATGGGATGATAGGTATAAGTGTTTACCTCCTCCTTCCAGAGCGCTACCGCGAGATCAAGTATTTCTCCCATAAAGCCGTGCCTCCTTGTAGGATTGATTTCAATATCAGGTACTCATTACCTCAGCTCTTCTAAGAGCGCTTTGGCGTCTTTGAGGTCGGCGGTGTCGAACCCTTCGGTGAACCAGTCGTAGACAGGGGCCAGCAGATCGCGGGCTTCTGCTCGCTTGCCCTGCTTATCCCACAGGCGGCTCAGGCTCATGGCCGCTCTCAGCTCAAATGATTTAGCCTGCTGGCTCCGGGCAAACTCCAGGGCTTTATGAAAGCATGCCTCCGCCTCTGCCTGATTCCCCTCCGATTGGGCCAGCAACAGTTCCCCCTTGAGGCGATACAGCTCCGCTTCAAAATTTCGATCGCCATTTTTGTCTACCAAGCTTAGCGCCTCGGCCATCAGTGTCAGCCCATATTCGGCTTTTCCTAATTCTCTATACGCTTCTGCCAGTCCAGTAAGGAAAATCGACAGTCCCCCCTCTGCCCCCATGCCACGCCAGGCGTCCATACCCTGGAGCATAAGAGTGATTCCCTCTTCTATCTTTCCCTGTGCGGCCAGCGCGGCGCCCCGGTGTATATTTCCTGAAATAATCCACTGCGGAAATCCCTGCTCGGTGGATATTGCAATGAGCTCCTCTGCTATTTCTAGTGACGCTTCTCCCTCTCTTCGCATACGATGGATTATGGTTGCAAAATTAAGGACAAAACACAGGCTGTGAGGGTGATTAAGCTCCCTGCCCAGGGATATCGCATCATTTATTTTCTCCAGGGCCTGGTCCGGGTAGCCGAGTGGCCACAGTGATAGAGATGCAAAACATAGACATACAACACCAGGGTCCTGCACTTCACGAAATGTATAAGGGAGATGCTTTTGGGAGTTGTAGATGGCGATCCCCTGCTCAGCATGTTCCAGGGCCGGGATAAACTCTCCCTGCACCCACAAAGTAACCGCCATTGAACGATGGGCACCCGGGAGCTGGGTTGGGTCTTGTTGCTGTTGAGCCAGGCTATGGAGCTGCTCTGCCAGCTCGCGACCTATTTGAATTTTCCCTCGTGTTACATAAAACAACCACAGTCCCAGCAGCACAGGGAAGAGCTGAGAGGTCTCTCCAACCTGTTGACACAATTTTCGTGCCCGGGTGTAGGCGCTTTCCGCTTCAGAGGCAGCGTAACCCCTGGCTGCACTCAGTGCGGGGCCCAAGGTGATTTGCAGCATGAGTTCTTGCTGGTTGCGCTTTGTTGATTCCGGCAGAGTTTTGAGCAGTTCCAGCCCCTTGTTGAGGTGGTTGATGCCTTCCGCATAGGTCGAGCGTTGGATGGCTCGCTGGCCGGCCTGTTGCCAGTAAGGAATGGCCCGCTCTATTAGGTCCGCTTCCGTGCAGTGATGGGCCAGTCTCTCGCAGAACTCTTCCAGCCTGTCAGCATGGAGCTCTTCGATAGCTCCACCCGTCTTAGCATGAAGCTCCTTTTTCCTCTTACTCAGCATGGAATCATAGACCACGTCCTGGGTCAGGGCGTGCTTGAAGATGTAGCTGGATTGCGGGAATATGCCCCGCTCATAGAGGAGTTCTGTGTCCTTTAAGGCCGACAGGTTGGATAGCAGCTCCTGCTCCGGCAGGCCGGTTACCCTCTTGATAAGCTCGTAGCCGAACTCCCTACCTATCACGGAACCGGTCTGTAGGAGACCCTTTGCCTCATCGGGCAGTGAGTCAACCCTGGCCATGATGACGTCATGAATGGTGCTGGGGACGGCCACGTCTACGGTGTCTTTGGTAAGACAATACTTGCCGTCCACCCTCTCTATGATCTTCAGCTCTTTGAGGGACTTTATTAACTCCTCGATGAAGAAGGGGACACCCTCCGTCTTCTCCAGGACAAGCTCCTCGAGATTGCTCTCTAAGTCTTCCGTGCCCAGGAGATGGGTCACCATTGTCAGGCTCTCGCGGTTGGAGAGCCGGTTCAGGTTCAGTTGATTGTGGTAGGACTTCCCGCCCCAGGTGTGCACGTATTCGGGCCGGTAGGTGAATATTAGGAGGACGTTAGCCCCCGATATGTTATCCAGCAGGTATTTGAATGTATCCTCGGAAGTCGGATCGCTCCAGTGGAGGTCCTCCACGGCCATGATCAGGGGGCGCATCTCTGAACCCTTGAGGACGATTTGCTTCAAGGCTTCGAGTATCCTGCTCTTCTTAATCTCAGGACTCATGCCCGTCATGTCCAT
>JAUXIQ010000190.1 GCA_030620925.1 Nitrospinota bacterium | reverse complement strand
GATAAGCAAAGGAGGGGAGAGTGGCGGAGATAACAGCCAGGATGAGATGGTATCCCGGAGATGTGCTCGTTCCCATAGAAGAAGGCACTTTACAAAATCTTGAAGAAAAATACGGGGTCAAGATATCTCTGGAAGAGGTGGAGGGTAAAAACCGCTCCGAAGAAGGCGGTATAATGCGAGAGGAAACTATGAACAGCACCATCGAAGAAATCACCCAGACGGTGGTTACCCTCTCTTCAGGGGATGAGGCGGCGTTCCGGGGATGTGCGAAGGAGATAATAAGGATGTACCGCGCCCCGCGCACCATTTTTGCTCTGATGGGAAGCTGTGAGCGGGGAGAGCAGATAGTCAAGGAAATAGCCGGGGAAGACGACGGCTGGATGTAGGGGTGAACGGCCCCCCGCCACCTGAACTTTCAGAGCTTGTTGAACAGTAGAAGCGCCCCTATGGCCAGGAACAGACAACCCGCTCCTATCTTGATGTAATTTGCCGGAACGGCTCGTGAGATCATGCTTCCGAAGTAGACGGCGATGAGGCTGGCCAGTATCAGAGCGGCCGCTGATCCCAGGAAGACGCTCAGCCTGTTTTTTCCCGCTGCGGCGAAGGAGAGGGTGGCCAATTGGGTTTTATCTCCGAGCTCGGCAAGGAATATAGAGATAAAAACGCTCCCTAATATTCTTAACTCCATCTCTTACCCCGTCAATTGCCCTGAAAGTCGGGCTTGCGTTTTTCCATGAATGCCTGTGCGCCCTCTCGATAATCTTCGCTCTGAAAGCAGGCTTCCACCATTCTGTTTACCTTTTCCATGTCCCTGCGCTCTGGATCGAGGCAGCACTGGCTGACGATGAACTTGGAGGTCTTTACCGTGAGGGGGGCGTTTACGGCTATGGACTGCGCAAGCTGCAGAACGTAGGTTTCCAGCTCTTCCGCCGCTATCACCCTGTTGACCAGACCCATTTCCTTCGCCTCCTGCGCGTTGAACCTGCGGGCGGTGAACAGGATTTCCTTGGCGAAGGCGGGGCCTACTATGTCCGACAGTATTTTAGTCCCCTCGAAGCCGTAGCCGAGCCCCAGTCTGGCGGCGGGCACTCCGAACATCGATCCCTCGCTGGCGATGCGCAGATCGCAGCAGACGGCGATGGAAGTGCCTCCCCCCATGCAGAACCCGTTGATCATGGCGATGAGGGGTTTGGGGAAATTGTACAGGCCGCGCGTGGCCGCCGCGGTGGCGGTATTATACATTTTTACGTTTTCGGGATCGCTGCGCAGCGTCTTGAATTCTGAAATATCCGCTCCGGCGATGAAAGCCTTGTCGCCGGCCCCGCGGATGATTACCACCCTTACCTCCTGCTCCTGCTCCAGGTCTTCCATTATCTGCGGGATGCTCTGCCACATCTGATAACTTATGGCGTTGCGCATCTCCGGCCTGTTGAACACCACGGTGGCTAATCCGGCTTCCTTTTGCACCAGGATATGATCTTTGCTCAACTTCCTCTCTCCCTCCCTTTATGGTGAATTATGCACTGGTCAGGAACAACCCCTCCTGCGTCACGCATCCTTTTTGGGATAGGTGTAAAAACCCTTACCTGTTTTTCTGCCGTAATGGCCTGCTTTGTATTTTTGAATAATCAGGGGACAGGGTCTGAACCGTTCGCCGTAAGCCTCATGAAAAACGCTGATCACCCTGTAGGCCAGGTCGATGCCCACGTAGTCCAGAAGCGCCAGGGGGCCTATGGGAAATCCCATGCCCAGGACGGCGGACTTATCGATGTCCTCGGGTTCGGCCACGCCGTCCATCAGTATGTAAGCTCCTTCATTGAGATATGAGATGAGGATGCGGTTAAGGGAGAAGCCCGGTAAATCAGACACTACGGCCGTATCCTTTCCCATGCGGATGGCCAGTTGGAGCAAATCTTCGATAACCCCGGCCTCCGTATCCAGGCATTTTACCACTTCATGGTATTTATTGGTGTGGGCGGGGTTTGCGAAGTGGAAGCCCGCCACACGTGCGGGCTCAGAGGTAACGGCGGCCATTTCCGAGATCCAGAGTGAGGAGGTGTTGCTCGCCAGTATAATGGGCGGAGTGCAGCGTTTATCCATTTCGATGAATAGAGCCTTCTTCTCTTCAATATTTTCGGGAATGCTTTCGATGAAGAGATCGATACCTTGCACCGCTTTGTTCAGGTCGGTGTAACCGATGAGCTTTGCGCAGCCATCCTTATATTGCTCTTCGGTGATGTTTCCCCTTTCCCAGTTGTTTTCCATGAGTTTTTGGATGGTCTGCAATCCGGCCTCCGTCCTTTCATCTGTCTCGGAAATCTCCTCTCCGGCGGCCTCTTTCTCCAGGTAGTTGAGATAGGTGCGGTAGGTCATAAAACGTACCTCCACCCCCGATTGGGCCAGGCGGGCCGCCCCCTGAACGCCGATGGGGCCCGAGCCCATGCACAACACCCTCTCTATAGACATGTTCCTTCTCCTTTGTATTTAGATGAAAACAGTTTGTATTTTTAGCACAACCCCGATGCCTATGCAACCATAGAAGGATAACCATCTTCCTTCCGCTCCCCGGGCCATCCTCCCCCGGGTATCGAAATATGCTTTGAGTCTTATTGACAAGATGGGGGTTAACCAACATAATTGAGGTTCAGAGGTGGTGGAGGGTGCGGTTCATGACATATTATTCTATATTTTTAAAATGAGACCGTTTATGGGGATGGTCTGTCAGCGTGAGGAATAGGATTGGAGCTGAAGAGTAATAAAAGAAGGGCGATAAACCTGACGGAAAACGCCCTCCGCATTCTCAATTCCCGCTACCTCAAGAGGGACGAGCGGGGCGAAGTGCTTGAGAGCCCCGAAGAGATGTTCCTGCGCGTGGCCTGTGCCGTGGCTGCTGCCGAGCAGGAAAAGGAGCATTGGGCTGAGGCCTACTATGACATGATGGCCGGCCTCGACTTCCTCCCCAACTCCCCCTGCCTGATGAACGCGGGCCGTGAGCTGGGCCAGTTGGCCGCCTGTTTCGTCCTCCCCATCGAAGATTCCATGGAAAGCATTTTCGATACCCTGAAAGACGCGGCCCTGATACACAAGAGCGGCGGGGGGACCGGTTTTTCCTTTTCGAGGTTGAGGCCCAGAAACTCTATCGTGGGCAGCACCCATGGAATATCATCCGGTCCGGTGAGCTTCATCAAGGTTTACGACAGTGCCACCGAGGAGATTAAACAGGGAGGTACCAGGCGCGGGGCGAACATGGGCATGCTCAGAGTCGATCACCCAGACATTCTGGAGTTTATAACCTGCAAGGCGGAAGAGGGCAGGCTGGACAATTTCAACATCTCAGTGGCCATAACCGATGAGTTTATGGAGGCCCTTTTCAATGACGGTGATTACTCCCTGGTAGACCCTCACACCGGTGAAGCTACCCGCAGCCTGAATGCTGTAGAAGTTTTCAACTTGCTCGCCGAGCATGCCTGGCTAAACGGCGAGCCGGGAGTGATATTCATAGACACCGTAAACCGCTGCCATCCCCTCGAGGGCTTGATAGAGAGCACCAACCCCTGCGGGGAGCAGCCCCTCCTCCCCTACGAATCGTGCAACCTGGGCAGCGTCAACCTCTCCAACTTCGTGAAAGACTCTAATCTGGATTGGGTGCGCCTGGAAGGGGTGGTCAGGAAAGGGGTCAGGTTTCTGGACGACGTCATAGACGTCAACGGTTATCCCCTGGAGGAGATTAAAGAGGCCACCCTCCGGAACAGGAAGATAGGTCTCGGCGTTATGGGTTTCGCCGACATGCTGCTCAGGCTTAAAGTGAGATACGACAGCGAGGAGGGGCTGCAGTGGGCACAGCGGGTCATGAACTTCATAGCAGACGCAGCCGCCGACCAGTCGGAAAAACTGGGCGTGGAGAAAGGCAGCTTCCCCGCCATTCCTGCCAGCGTATACAAGGGCCGGCCCATGCGCAATGCCTGCCGCACCACCATCGCCCCCACGGGCACCATCGCCCGCATCGCGGGGACGTCTTCGGGCATAGAGCCCAACTTCTCCTGGAAGACGGTGTCGCTCATTCTGGACACCGCCATGACCGATTATCATCCCCTTGCCGAGCCGTACCTGGAGCAGGAGGAGCCATTGCCTGGCCACTTCGTGACAGCCACGGAGATAAGCCCTGAGTGGCACATAAGGATGCAGGCCGCGTTTCAGAAGCATGTGGATGCCGCGGTCTCCAAGACCATCAACTTCGCCGGCGGCGCCTCGCGGGAGGACGTTGCGGAAGCTTTCGTTCTCGCCTACAATGCGGGCCTGAAGGGGCTTACCGTCTATCGCGAGGGGAGCCGCAGACGGGAGGTTCTGGTTAAAGAAGAGGCCATACTGAGAGAAGGCCGCCCGGACAAAGTCACCGGTTACACCTATAAAATGAACACGGGAATGGGTAACCTCTACGTCACCATAAATGAGATCGACGGTAAGCCGTTTGAGCTTTTCGCCATTCTGGGAAAATCGGGCCAGAGCGTCACGGCCAAGACCGAGGCCATCGGGAGGCTGGTCTCAGTCGCGTTGCAGCACGGCGTATCCATGGAGAAGCTCATCCATCAACTCGGCGGTATAAGCGGAAGCTCTCAGATTATGCACCAGGGCGGGTCGGTGCTCTCCATACCGGATGCAATCGCCAAGGTGATGACCCGTTATCTTAAAGAAAATACGGGCAAAGAGCCGGAGCTGAGCGCCCTGAAGGAGATATGTCCTGAATGCGGCGGCCAGCTTGAAGTCTCGGAGGGGTGCTTTTTCTGCAAAGGTTGTTTCTTCAGCCGTTGCTAGGCGTGCTATAATTATCCGTGAGAGATAACGATATGGGAAGGGACAAACCGAAGCTGCTTCTGCACATCTGTTGTGCTCCCTGTTCCACGCATGTGTTCAGGACGTTGGCCGAGGAGTTTGAAGTG
>JAUXIQ010000372.1 GCA_030620925.1 Nitrospinota bacterium | reverse complement strand
CATACGCTGACCTGAGTCCGGCCACCGCCGGTCGGGCGGCTTCCGCCACCAGAGGTCCTTACCATGTTCCCAACGGTCTTTTCAGAGGCTACGCTGTCTATACCAATAAACTGAGCAGCGGGGCCTACCGGGCGCCCGGTTTTCCCCAGGCCATCTTCGCCGTGGAGCGCATGATGGATGCCGCGGCCCTTGAGCTGGGTATGGACGCCGTGGAGCTGCGCATGAAGAACGGACTTAAAGACGGCGACGTAACCTTCGCCGGGGAGCGCCTCAAGCGCTCTTCTTTCAAAGATAACCTGGCGGCGGTGGCGGAGAAGATAGGCTGGGGTAAGAAGACCGCACCCAACAGGGGTCGCGGCGTCGCCTGCGGCCATTGGAACGTGGGGGGCTTCCCCGGAAGCGTCAACTTGAAAATAAACGAAGACGGCACCATAAACCTGATAACCGGAGCAGTGAACCTTACGGGCACCACCACCTCCATCGCCCAAATAGTAGCCGAGGAGCTGGGCGTCCCCATGGAGGACGTCTTGGTGGTGGTGGGGGATACCGACACCACGATGTACGGCCCGCCCAGCGGCGGCAGCATGATCACCTACAACATCGGTAACGCCGCCAGGATCGCCGCCCAGGACGCCAGGCAGCAGCTCTTTGAGATAGCGGCCGAGCTGATGAAGGTGGATGTGGATGACCTGGTGGCTGAAGACCGCATGGTCTACGCCCGCGGCTCCAAGGATAAGGCCATGAGTATGGCCCAGCTTTCGCTGGCCAGCCAGAATGCCAGTGGGGGGTTGATTTTAGGGAAAGGTTCCGCGGCCCCTCTACCCCCACACCTCGTAATTTGTGCCCAGGCCGCGGAGGTGGAGGTGGACCCGGATACGGGCGGTGTCAAGGTGTTGAAGATAGTCGCCGCTCAGGATGTGGGATTCGCCATAAACCCCTTGTCCGTTGAGGGTCAGATACAGGGAGGGGTGGCCCAGGGGCTCGGCTTCGCAACCACCGAGGAATACGTATACAGGGACGGAAAACTGCTGAACCCCAACTTCATGGACTACAAGATGCCCACCGCTGTGGACGTCCCCCGGGTGGAGCCGGTGCTTGTTGAGAACCCCACCGGCCCCGGTCCGCACGGGCTTAAAGGGGTGGGCGAACCTCCCCACGTTCCCACTGCGGCGGCTATAGCCAACGCGGTGAGAAACGCGGTGGGCGCCGACGTAAATGAATTGCCCCTTACCCCTGAGCGGGTGCTGGCGGCTATAAAGAGTAAATGAAGTATTCCGCTGATGCAAGATTTCCGCTTTTCGTCGGAGGGAGGCGTGCCCGGAGAAGTGTCTGAATCGTGTGCCCTGGATAGTATGTAGGAGATATGTCGGGCGGTGAGGATAGGCGTATTGTCTGATACCCATTTTACGGGTACTAAAAAGTCGGGCGGCTGGCGCAGCATTTTGGGCAGGGGCCCTGAGACCCTTGAAGAGCTTATCCATTGCCTGGAAGAGGTCTTCACCGATGTGGAGATGGTGATCCATGCCGGCGACATAACGTCGCAAACCGTCCTTGACGAGCTGAAGAAATTCGGCCCGGTAGAAGCCGTACAAGGAAACATGGACAGGTCTAAATTGTCCTCCCTCCCCGAAGAGAGAGTTTTAGAGATAGAAGGGCGTAAAATAGGCGTGGTGCACGGTTGGGGTGCACCAGGGGGGATTCAGCAGCGAATAAGGAGTCGTTTCCAGGATGTCGACGTCATTATCTACGGACATACTCACGAACCGTTCAATGAAATCATCGACGGGGTCCTCTTCTTTAATCCCGGAAGCCCCACGGACAACTTTTTCGCACCATACAAATCGGTGGGCATACTTGAAGTCGAACAAGAGATCAGGGGCCGAATTGTAAAGCTTTAGGGTTTTGATTTCCTGAGAGTGATTGAATGAAGATTGTCTTTCCGGACGGCGCAGCCTGTATTAATAGAGATAGTGATCTCGAACCGTTGAGAGAGTTGGGCGAGGTTGTGGTCTACGATAACCTGCCCACTGAAAAATCGGACCTGATTGAGAGGGTGTGCGATGCGGATGCGATAATACTGGACTATTCGAGGTTGACTGCGGATATCCTGGCGGAGTGCGGTCGTTTAAAGGTGGTCTGCTTTCTGGGTATAGGTTACAAGGATTATATTGACGTCGAAGAGGCCACGCGGAGGAATATATCGGTTAACTACACGCCCGACTACGGCTCAACCTCGGTGGCCGAACACACCCTGGCCCTGATGCTCGCCCTGGCCCGCCACCTTCTCCGCTCGTATAACAGCACAAGGGAGGGCAGATGGGAGCCGTCGAGCTTCAAGGGTATTGAGCTGAAGGCGAAGACCATAGGCATCGTCGGGCTGGGGCCCATAGGGATAGATATGGTCAGGCTGGCCCTGGGTATAGGAATGAAGGTGATCGCCTGGACCCGCTCGCCGGACGACCGGAGGAGAGCCCTGGGATTGGAGATGGTGAAGCTCGACGAGCTGTTCATGAAAGCTGATGTGGTCTCTCTTCATCTGGCCCATAACCGCGAGACAGAGGGGATGATAGACAGGGAGCTCCTTAACAGCATGAAAAAGGATGCAATGTTCATTAACACCGCCCGGGCCGCGCTGGTTGATAACGAGGCTTTGATAGAGCTGTTGAGGGAGGGAAAGATCGCGGGAGCGGCGGTGGACGTTTTTGAAACGGAACCCGTTCCCACGGATCATCCTCTGCTACATCTGGAAAACGTTGTCCTCACCCCCCATATCGGCTTCAACACCAGTGAAGCCGGCTCCAATCAGCTCAACATGGCCATAGAAAATCTCAAAGCCTATCTGAGAGGTAAGAAACGGAACGCGGTGAACTGATGAGGGGATTTCTAACCAACAGAGTTAATGGAATCTTACAATATCATGATCATGACTTTTCAAAACTCAAGAATTCATCTGGTTATCGAAACCTTTTGAGCCATTAAAAAGCGTTAATAGATAGCGAGACTGTCGGAAAAGTGTGTTTTTG
>JAUXIQ010000444.1 GCA_030620925.1 Nitrospinota bacterium | reverse complement strand
GGCCCTCAACGCCCTCGGGCACCAGCTTGGCGGCTCCGCTTTCAACGCCCGGCATGTACCGGCCGGTTCCCCCCTCGTGCATGGCGCCCAGGGATCCCATACCCCGATAAGCCTTGTAGGTGCGCCCTTGATAGAGGACCATCTCGCCGGGACTCTCATCCACTCCGGCGAAGAGGCTGCCTATCATCACCACGCTGGCCCCTGCGGCTATGGCTTTGGTTATATCGCCGGAATACTTTATTCCGCCATCGGCAATTACGGGTATGCCCTTCTTATCCGCTTCCCTGGCGCATTGTGATATGGCGGTAAGCTGAGGCACACCCACCCCGGCGATAATGCGCGTGGTGCATATCGAGCCGGGACCGATGCCCACCTTGATTGCGTCGGCGCCCGCCACGATAAGCTCCGCCGTGGCTTCCTGAGTGGCCACGTTGCCCGCAATGAGCTGCACTTCAGGGTGGTTGGACTTGATTTTTTCGATGGCTTCTACGATGGGGTTTGAATGGCCGTGGGCGGAATCGAGCACCAGCAGGTCCACGCCTGCGTCCAGCAGCTCTTTGACCCTGTACTCCAGGTCCTCGCCGGGCCCCACCGCGGCCCCCACCATCAGACGGCCCAGCTCATCCTTGCAGGCGTTGGGGTATTTCTTGCGCTTCTCCAGGTCCTTGATGGTTATGAGCCCCTTGAGGTTGAAATCATCGTCCACCACCAACAGCTTCTCGAGCTTTGTTCGGTGCAGTATTTCCTTCGACTCATCAAGGGTGGTGTCTATGGGAACGGTCACCAACTTATCCTTGGTCATTAGCTCTGAGACCTTCTTGTCCGTGTCGGTCTCGAAGCGCAGGTCGCGGTTGGTGATTATTCCTACCAGCTTTCCGTCCTCGATGACCGGGATGCCGGAGATGCGGAACTTGTGCATTATCTCCTGCACCGCGCTCACCTTCTCGTGGGGGGAGATGGTGATAGGGTCCACGATCATTCCGCTCTCCGAGCGTTTGACCTTATCCACCTCTTCACGCTGGCGCTCAACAGACATGTTGCGGTGGATGACGCCGATCCCTCCCTCCTGTGCCAGTGCTATGGCCAGCTCAACCTCGGTCACCGTATCCATTGCCGCGCTCACCAGGGGCATGTTGATTCCTATGCCCGGGGTAAGGCGGGTGGAAACATCCACGTCTTTGGGCATCACTTTGGCTCTGGAGGGGAGGAGAAGCACATCATCGAAAGCCAGCCCTTCAGGAAGCATTTCCTCAATCATTTTGGCCACCTCTTCATTGTAGTATCAAAAATTCTGGACAGATAACTCATGATGAGCAAAGCACCGTTAAGCCTGCTATATTTTCGATGCACAGGTGATTCATCATGGATCGTGCACAGCACATCGCGCTTAATTCCGCAGAAACTTTTTCTTTATCTCATCGATACCCAGCAGTAAATATATGGGCCGGCCGTGAGGACAGGACGCGGTTTTCTCCAGCGACTCCAACTCCTGCAACAGGGAAGCCGTTCTCACCTCGTCCAGAGGTTCTCCGGCCTTTATGGCCCCCCTGCAGGCCATTATGGTCGCAAGTTCATCGGCCACCTCCTCGAAAGGCTTCAGCCTTCCCTGCTCCGCAAGATGAGCGGCCACTTCCTGAAATATCTTCTTGTAATCCCTCTCGGACAGCAGAGCAGGCACGCTTCTCAACAGGGCCGTTCCCTTCCCGAAAGCCTCCACGGAGAAACCCAGCCTCTCCAGCTCTTCTCGCTTCTCCTCGATCAGGGCCGTCTCCAGCGGGGAGAGGTTCACCGGCTGGGGTATAAGCAGGTACTGGCTACTCACCCTGGATTCTTTAAACTGTTGAACGATCTTTTCGTATAGTATCCTCTCATGGGCGGTATGCTGATCGATTATGACGATTCCTTCGCTGCTCCCCGCCACTATAAAAGCGTCGTGCACCTGTCCCAATGGTGAGAATCCGGATGATACCGGCAAGCGCATCTGCCATTCCAGCGGCGGCGCTTTAGCGGCCACCGGACTCGGGGCCCTCGTCTCATCAGAAGCCTCCGGCGCAACGGAACCGGCGGTATGGCCCTCCGCCGGAGACATGAACCCCTGGCGTCCACTTGTCCAGGAAGACGTCTTCCACCCTGCATGTGAGTCGTAGTGCGGCCTGCCTGCGGGCTGCCGTTCGGAAAAGAGGCCCCGGTTTATAGATTCCACGATGGCTTCATGGACCTTTCGATGGTCCTGAAATTTGACCTCAAGCTTGGCCGGATGCACGTTCACATCCACGCTGGAGGGGTCGACCTCCAGGTAAAGAAAGACCACCGGGAATCTTCCCCTGGGGAGGAGGGTCCTGTAACCCTGGGAGATGGCGCCCATGGCCACCGCTTCCCGCACGCACCTGCCGTTGACGAAAGTGAACTGCATATCCCTGCCGCTGCGGCTCAGAGCGGGCTCGGAGACGAGGCCGGTCAGCTTAACGCCGCCGGCCCCTTTTACTTGATGCTCGACCTCTATCAGAGACTGGGCCAGGTCG
>JAUXIQ010000205.1 GCA_030620925.1 Nitrospinota bacterium | reverse complement strand
CGGGTTTGCACGGGCAGGCGAGATTCTTCACTCCATCCCGCGGAAGGCGGGACTCCATTCAGAATGACAGGATGCTGAATCGCAGGGGCACGGCGGGCCGAGCCCTGGGCAGAGCCCGCCGAACGCGGGACTGCCCCTACAAAGCAGGCCGTGTAGTAATTCCCCCTTCCTTGACCCCGCCTTCCACGGAACTGCGGAATTAAATTATCGTAGGAGCGGCATACCGCCGTGATTCGAAAGGAAAACACGCTCACAGGCTACTGTCATTCTGAGCGAAGCGAAGAATCTCGCACATCCGAGCTATTCGGTTTTTCTCCCCTAAAAAACCCCTGGAGGGAGGGGAAAAAGGGGAGGGGGGTTGCAAAAGCCCAAAGAAAACGGGTTTGCACGGGCAGGCGAGATTCTTCACTCCATCCCGCGGAAGGCGGGACGGAGTGAAGAATGACAAGATGCAGCGTATGGACAGGGCCTGAGGATTACAATAAATTAAAAAACTTCTCGGAAGATTACCCCTGCTCTAAAGACATCCCACGGAAGGTGGGACGGTGTCCCTAAACGCTTTACATGTTCAGGATACTACCCGCGTTACCAAGTATTTTTTCCTTTTCCCCCTGGGGTATCTCCATTTCTTCGATGGTGGTTACAGAACGCTCCAGGTCGCCGATGACGTGGGGGTAGTCGCTGCCCATGACCAGTTGTTCCGCCCCAACCGCCAGGTAGGCGCAGAGCAGGGCGGGCTGGTAAAAAGAGACCGTGTCGTAGTAAACCCTTTTCATGTACTCGCTCGGAAGTCGGGGTATATTTTCGCTGCACTCGGGATAGGCGCGGTAGCCGTTGTCTATGCGCTCAAAGAGATAGGGTATGGCGCCGCCCAGATGAGAGATGACGATCTTCAGTTCGGGCAGTTGCTCCATGATGCCGCTGTAGACCAGGCGGCAGAGGGCCAGGGTCAGGTCGAACTCGAACCCTATGAGGGGCGCCAGTCGGTACTGTTTCATCACTTCTGAGCCGGCGGGTGTCATGGGATGGATGAAGACCGGCAGGTCCATTTCCGCCGCTTTCTGATAGAAGGGTATCAGTAGGGGGTTGTCCAACTGAATGCCCGCTATGTTGGAGCCGATGGCGACGCCCTTCAGCCCCAATTCGTTCACGGCGCGAGTCATTTCGCCGCAGGCTAAATCAACGTTCTTCAATGGAACGCTGGCCAGGCCCACCAGACGATCCGGGTAGAGGCTCACTACCTCGGCGATGCCGTCGTTGGCCGCACGGGCCAGCTCCAGACCCTGTTCGGCTTCCACGAAGTTCACGTTGGGTGCGGTGAGAGATATGATCTGCATGTCCACCCCGCACTTGTCCATGTCCTCTATTCGGCGGGCAGGCTCGGTCATAGGTTCGGTGAGGGTGACGATGCGGACGCCCCCGTCGGTGATTACGTTGCGGCCTCGCCCGTCCTTCTCGATGGAGAGGCTGCTCTCGGTTTTTTCCACCGCGTCGAGGTATGCCGCCGGGTAGAAATGGTTGTGCATATCTATCTTCATTGGCCGTTCCCCCCTTTTATTGATTGACCGCAAAGATGGCGTGAGCGGCGAAGGTCTCTCCTACGTTATTACATTTTACTTGCACCTACAATAAAATTTCGCAGCTATGTTTTCACCAGCACAGAGTCGAGGGTCATGTCGGGCGGAAATTTGAAGAGGTTTGGGTCCTGTGTCTTGTATCATGCGTCCTGGAAGAGGGCTTCTACGAACAGGGCGGGGTCAAAGGGGCGCAGGTCGTCGATTTTTTCGCCTATACCGATGAGCTTGAGGGGCAGGTCCAGTTCGGTGACGATGCTCACCACCACGCCGCCTTTGGCCGTGCCGTCCAGCTTGGTGAGGGCGATGCCGGTGACCCCAAGTGCCTCGTGGAACACACGGGCCTGGGATACGGCGTTCTGGCCGGTGGTGGCGTCCAGCACCAGAAGCACTTCGTGGGGCGCACCTTTCACCTCCCGGTTTATCACTCGTTTCATTTTCTTGAGCTCTTCCATGAGGTTTACCTTGGTGTGCAGCCGTCCCGCTGTGTCGGCAATGACCACGTCGCAGTTCCTGGACCGCGCAGCCTGTATCGAATCATAGATCACCGCTGAGGGGTCGCCGCCGCCGCGCCCCTTGATTATATCCGCCCCGGCCCTGTCCGCCCACACCTCGAGCTGCTCGATAGCGGCGGCCCTGAAGGTGTCTCCTGCGGCCAGTATGACTTTCTTGCCGTTATCTCTGAGATTGTAGGCGAGCTTGCCGATGGTGGTAGTCTTGCCCACGCCGTTTACACCCAGGACCATTATTACCGCGGGGTCCCCACCCTCTACGTTCAGAGGTGCGGCCAGATCCTTCAGGGATTCTCCTATGCTTTCCTTGATCAGGTCTATTATGTCTTCCGCTTCCCTGATGCTCCGCTCCGAGGCTTTTCGGCGCACGTCTTCCATGATTCGGGTGGTGGTGGGGACGCCCATGTCCGCGGTGATCATCACCTCTTCCAGGTCACCCAGCAGCTCATCGTTGATGACTCTCCCCCGCAGGACGGAGCGGAGGTTGGAAATGAAGCCTTTGCGCGTCTTGGCCAGACCCTGCACCAGCCGGGAGAAGAAGCTGTCTTTTCCTCCGGTCTTCCCGGCGAGAGGGGCGGATGCTTCCTCCGATTTTTTGTCTTTTTTCCTGCCGAATCTTAATTTCTTGAACATTTCCTTATTCCGTCATTCTGAGTCCCGCGCGACACGGGATCAAACCTAATCCACTCATATATTCAATAACCGTAGGGGCAACCGTCCCGCGGCAGGCGGGATTGCCCCTCATGGACGTTTTTGTCATTTGGGCAGGCACAGGGGCCTGCCCCTACGACTGCACAACATTTCTGACAATATATCATAGGACAAGTTTCACACCGCAGGATCAAACCTGCTTTTTTAAAATTCTCATAATCTTGGAGGGTGGGTTTGAAACCCGCCCATACGACTGCACAACGTTCCGGGTAATATTTCGTAGGGGTGCCCCGCGGAGGGCGGGATCGCCCCCCAGCCTCAGTAAGAGCGCCTTCCAGGCGCGATAAAAAATATATCAGCTGGATACGTTGCGGATAATCGAGCTCTTTCGTTTTCAATATCGCACAGAGCCCTGTTTTTGACAAGACGCTATCGGTTTTTACCTCGTGGTCAAGGTGATGGGCGGGTTCGATGTTTTTCTATGGCGCGGCCGAGCCTGCTGATGCCTTCTTCGATGAGCTCAGGCTGCACCTGACTGTATGCGAGTCTCAGTTCGCTGGTGCGGCGCCTGTCGGGGTAGAAGGAGGAGCCGGCGGCGTAGGCCACCAGCTCTTCTTCCACGGCGGGCTTGAACATGGTGTAAGTGTCCACGTCTTTGGGGAGGCGCACCCACAGGAAGAAACCTCCACGGGGGACAGTCCAGTCAGCTTCGGAGGGGAGATGTTTCTTAAGAGCTTTCAGCATGAGGTCGCGCTTGCGCTTATATATTTTCGTCGCCCGGCTCACCTGTTCTCCGATCCAACCCCGACGGGCGTATTCGTAGACTATGCGCTGGGTGAACGAGTTGGGGCACTGATCGGTGCACTGCATCCCGATGGCCATCTTGTCGATTACCTGTGGATGGGCCACGGCCCATCCCAGTCTCACCCCGGGGGCGAAAATCTTTGAGAAGGTCCCCATGTAGATAGCCCCTTCGGGCATGTAGGAGGAGACTGAAGGAAGCGGTTCGCCTTCAAAATAGAGTTCGCCGTAGGTGTTGTCTTCCACGAGGACCACGCGGTGACTGCGGAGCAGTTCGGCCAGCCTGGGCCTGCGCTCCCCGCTCAGGGTGATACCGGTGGGGTTCTGAAAGGAGGAGATGGTGTAAAAGAACTTGGGCTTTATCCTGGAGCGTTTCAGTACGTTAAGGATGCCCTCCATCCTGCCCACGTCCACACCGCCGTCATCCATGGGGATACTGACGATCTGGGCCTGGTAGCTGCGCAGCGTCTGGATGGCGGCGAGATAGGAGGGTTCTTCCACCAGCACGGTATCCCCGGGGCTGATCAATATCTTGCTGATGAGATCGAAGGCGTGCAGGCTGCCGGAGGTTATGAGGATGTTGTCTTTGCCTGCGCTCAGCCCCTCTACGGTGCCCACGTGTTCCGCCACCCATTCCCTGAGCGGGCTCCAGCCCCTGTCGGCGCCGTAGCCCAGTGCTTGTACGATGTCGGTGGCGAAAGTGTGATCCACGACCGCTTTGATGCGGTCGATCGGATAGGATGAGGCGCAGGGTACGCCCGCCGCGAAGGAGATTACTTCAGGCTTCTCGATGAGCGCGAACAGCCCGTCCAGGTCTGAGACCCCGATGGCCTCCACCCTGTCAGCGAACAGCTCTTCCCAATCCATGAACGCTCCTCGGCAAATTCAAAGGTTATCCTATAACGGCGATGGCTTCCACTTCGAGGAGAATACCGGGAAGGAGCAGACCGGCCACCACGATACCTGTGGCCGCCGGAAAGTTGTCTTTAAAAATCTCCGCCCGCGCCTCGAGCAGCCCCTCCAGATTTTCCTGAGTGACCAGATAATAGCGGCTGAGGACTATATCTTTCAGGGAGCCGCCCGCCTCATCGAGCATCATGCCTATCTTCTGGTAGATGTAGCGGTACTGGGCGACCAGGTCCCCCTCGCCCACGAGGT
>JAUXIQ010000178.1 GCA_030620925.1 Nitrospinota bacterium | reverse complement strand
GACCACAAAGACACAACGTAGGGGCGGGTTTATAACCCGCCCTATTGGGCGTATGCAATACGCCCCTACAACCCCCCAACGTCCCCAGCAATTTCTCGTAGGGGCGTCCCGCGTATGGCGGGGTAATTGTCCATGATTAAGAACGTGGGCTTGCTCGAGCAGGCGATAATCAGCTTTTATCCAAAAAAAGACGAAGCCCCGTTCCGAAGAACGGGGCTTCGTATTTTTCTCCGGGTCGATTCCCTGAAAAGGAACCGACTCTACGACTTTCGTTAATCTTTGCCCAGAATGGCTATGCTGCTGACATTCTGGCTGGGTGAACCGCCCAGGTTATGAGTCAATCCCTTGACGGGGTCTTTGATCTGCCTTTCTGCGGGCAATCTTCCGAGAAGCTGGTTGTAGACTTCGTAGATCATCCTCAACCCTGAAGCCCCTATGGGATGGCCGAAGCATTTCAACCCGCCGTCGCTCTGGCAGGGTATCTGGCCGTCCAGATCGTAGAACCCGTTCATGATGTCGTCTACGGCCTCACCCCTGGGGGAAATCCCCAGGTCTTCATAGACACAGAGCTCGGTGATGGAGAAGCAGTCGTGCACTTCCATCATGCTGATCTCTTCACGGGGATTTTTTATGCCCGCTTCCTGGTAGGCTGAGGCAGCGGCTCGTTTGACTGTCTCTATATGCGCTCCGTCCCAGGTGTTGTATAACGCTTCCTCACCGGAGCTGACTGCAATCTGGAGCGCCTTGACTTTGACGATATCATCGTTCGGCTTCAGTTTTTTAGCTATTTCCGGGGTGGTGATAATAGCGGCGGCGGCACCGTCGCTCACGCCGCAGCAGTCGAACAGGCCCAACGGATAAGCGATCATGGGAGCTTTCAGTATCTGTTCCATGCTCACTTCTTTGCGGAGATGCGCCCTGGGATTCATGGCGCCGTTTTTATGGCTCTTCCAGGAAATGTGGGCCATGGCTTCCTTCAGCTTATCCATGGGTATATCGTACTTATTTGAGTAGCCGGTGGCTAACTGGGCGAACATCCCGGGGGCCGTGCCGTCAAAGCCGATATTAACCGACATCTGACCGCCGCCGTTACCGCCGGGGAGCCCCCCGTAGCCGGTATCTTTCAATTTTTCCACGCCTATAGCCAGAGCGATATCGTAGGCTCCGGAGGCTACCGCGTATGCCGCAGCCCTGAAGGCTTCGGTGGCGGTGGCGCAGTAGTTCTCCACCCTGGTCACGGGGATATAGGGTAACTTGAGCGTGGTGGCGCAGGGGTTGGCCCCTTTGCCCACGTTAACTTCATCGATCTGGCATCCGTAATAGCAGGCCTCGAGCTCCTTCTTGTCGATTCCCGCGTCTTCGATACATTCCACGAACGCCTCTACCAGAAGATCTTCTGAGCCAGCTTCCCAACGCTCACCGAACTTGGAACAGCCCATGCCCAGAATAACTACCTTATCCTTGATGCCTTTTGTCATCTCGCGACTCCTTCCTCAATTGATACCGTCCTTTAATAAATTCCGGGTTGAATCCCTATCCTCGCCATAATATTGTACCTAAAACTGAAACCTTCCTCCTTGCCCACCTCTAACCCGTGCGAGGCACAATTAATTATACATATACCCATCACCCATATCAACCTCTATATTACCATTATATTAACTATGTTAATTATGTTAACCATAAATTTACAGCGAATTGAAAGAAACTGCAAGAATTTACCAGAATAACTGAAAATTTTACCTTCCTTTTGAGTGAATCAATAATCACCCCCTTCCTCAATCAGTCAGGTTTTTATGGTAGGATATGGGCTTATTGCAGAAATCATCGGTACAATTAATGCGGGTGGGGCGACGATATCCTTTGGAAACTCCGGTTCGGATGGAACGCCGGGGTCTGCCGCAATAGACGAAAGGCCGGTCCGGGCTAAGCCCCTCTGGCACCCGTTAGAATTGTCGTCATACGCTTGAGTATGCAAACAATGCCCCCTCAAGATGGGGGGGGTTAACCGCGGTTCACGGCTGAGACCATAATAAATTCGCAGAGGGAGGTCATCGATCATGGTGGATAACCCCCGCACCGGCTTTGTCTTCCATCCCGCTTACCTGAAACACGATCCGGGGGTCGCCATGATTGGCTGGCCCCCCCGGCCATACCCTTACGATGACCAGGACCCACACGTCGAAAGCCCCCGGCGGGTGAGCCGTATCAAAGAACTGGTGGATAAATCGGGCCTGGCGCAGCATCTTCTGGAGGTGTCCCCCTACCCTGCTGAAATCCCGGATATAGAGCGCTACCACACGGCGGACTATATCCGGCGGGTTCTTGAGATCAGCGTCGTCCAGGGCGGCGGCGACGCCGGCGAAGCCGCCCTGATGGGCGAGGGCTCCTTTGAGATCGCCCTACTGGCGGCGGGGGGCGCCATGGCGGCCGTGGACGCCACACTGCAGGGCCGGACCCGGAACATCTACGCCCTCTTGCGTCCCCCGGGTCACCACGCCGTGGCCGACAAGGGCATGGGTTTTTGCATCTTCAATAACGTCGCCGTCGCCGCCAAACACGCCAAAGCCGTCCACAACGTCGACCGTATCCTCATCGTTGACTGGGACGTACACCACGGCAACGGAACACAGGCGGCCTTCTATTCCGACCCCTCGGTAGTGTTCATATCGCTGCACCAGGAGGGACTCTATCCTTTCGACTCGGGGACGGTGGAAGAAACGGGCGAAGGCCCCGGCGAGGGATTCACCGTAAACCTGCCTCTGCCCGCGGGTACAGGCGACATGGGCTACGCGACCGCCTTCGAGCAGATAGTGGTTCCCATAGCCAGGCAGCACCAGCCCGACCTGCTGATGGTTTCCTCGGGGCTGGACCCCAGCCGGTCAGACCCTATGGGGCGAATGGTGGTCTCCGCCGACGGGTTCCGCAGGATGACCCGCCTGATGCTCCAGGCGGCGGAAGAGCTCTGCGGAGGGCGGCTGGTCATGGTGCACGAAGGCGGCTACAGCGAGAGTTACGCTCCCTACTGCGGCCTGGCCGTAATCGAGGAGCTGAGCGGAGTCAAGTCGGCCATAGAAGACCCGGCGGCCGAATCCGTCGCCGGGCTGAGGCCCTCCAGAGAGGTGTCTCTGGATACGGAGCGGGCCCTCCAGGAAGTTCGAGAGGCCCAGAGCCGGTTCTGGAAGCTGTAGCGCGGGGGCCGCTCCCCGGCAAGGCGGGGGAAGAAATATGCTGCTTGGCGATGTGATCGATCTGAATGCCGGACGTTATCCCGCTAAAGAAGCAGTCTGTTTTGAGGGGAACCGGATAACGTTTTCACAACTTAAAGACCGGGTTTACAGGGCCGCAAACGCTTTGCTTTCCATTGCCCGCCCCGGCGACAGGATCGCTGTTCTCGGCGAGAACTGCCACCAATACGTCGAGCTATACCTCGCCGCGCCTTGCGCGGGGATGATCCTCGTGCCGGTCAACTACAGGCTTGCCGAACGTGAAATGGCGTCTATCATAAACGACTCGGGCGCCAGGGTACTGATCGTTCTGGACGACTATGCGGACCGCGCTGAAAGTTTGCGCAGCGATATTCCGGACGTCGAGCACTTCCTCTACATAGGTAAACCCCCCCTGGGCATGATCGATTATGAGAACTTCTCAGCCCGATTTCCACTGCACAAACCGGATACGACCCAGACCCAAGACGACACGGCGTGGTTCATTTACACCAGCGGCACCACGGGTTCCCCCAAAGGGGTCATGATAACCCATAAGAACGCCATATCCACGTTCTTCAGCCTCGCCCGGAGCAGAAACTACTCGTCCGACGACGTATCGTTGTTCAACCTCCCCCTCTTCCACGTCGGGTGCTGCACGGTATTGACCCTGTTGAGCTGCGGCGCCACCGTTCACCTAATGAAGAAATGCGATCCCCAACACGCATTGAGCATCATAGAGAAGGAAAAGATAAGCGTCACCATCTTTGCGCCTACGATGTTCAATTTCCTGCTGCGTCAACCCGAAATCGATAAGTATGATACAAGCTCCCTGAGACAGATCGCTTACGGCACATCGCCCATGCCGGTGGAGCTTCTGCGCGAGGGCATCGAGCGGTTTGGGAATCTGTTTTATCAGTCTTACGGCCTCACGGAAAGCACGGGCCCCATTACCGCCCTTAAGCCGGAGGAGCACATCATCCAGGGGCCGGAGAAGCTCGTGCGGCGCCTTTCTTCCTGCGGAAAAGAGATGATGAACGTAAAGGCGCGCGTGGTGGACGAAAAAGGAAGCGACGTAAAACCGGACGGTCAGATGGGAGAGATAGTGGTGCGGTCTGACAGCGTAATGAAAGGCTACTGGAACCAGCCCGAAGCCACGGCGGAAACCATCGTAAACGGGTGGCTGCATACCGGGGATATGGCCTGGGTGGACGAGGATGGCTACATTTTTATCACCGACCGGCAGAAAGACATGATTTTAAGCGGCGGGGAGAATATCTACCCCAGGGAGGTGGAGGAGGTAATATACCGGCATCCTTCGGTGATGGAGGCGGCGGTTATCGGTTATCCCGACCAAGCATGGGGCGAATCGGTGAGGGCCGTGATCAAGCTGAAAGAAGGTTCGGCCGCAACGGAAGAAGAGATAATCGAGTTGTGCAGGGCCAACCTGGCGGGCTACAAGAAGCCCCGGAGCGTCCTGTTCGTTCAAGAAGAGCTGCCTAAAAACCCGACCGGTAAAATCCTCAGGAAAGCGCTCCGTGAAAAATATGGAACCAGTTATTAAAATTGTTCACAGGATTACAGAAACAGAAGACCCGGAGGAACTGAAACACTTCAAACGAGGAGGAAAAGATTATGCCAAATGTAAAAGCCAACGGAATACAGATTGAATATGACACTTTCGGAGACCCTTCAGCCCGACCGTTACTTTTGATTGCTGGATTTGCTCTCCAAATGATCGTCTGGGATGAAGAGTTCTGCGGACAGCTCGTCGATAGGGGACATTTCGTCATTCGGTTCGACAACCGCGACGTTGGGCTGTCAACAAAATTCGAGGAATCAGGCATTCCCGACCTGGCGACGATAATGGAAGCTCGCATGAAAGGTGAAGCGATCGACCCTCCCTATACGTTAG
>JAUXIQ010000359.1 GCA_030620925.1 Nitrospinota bacterium | reverse complement strand
TGGTGGAGGTGGAAAACATCCTTCATAAGCACCCCAAGATAATGAACGCAGCCATCGTTGCCATGCCCGACGAACGCATGCAGGAAAAAGGCTGCGCCTACGTAATCCTCAAGGAAGGAGAAACCCTTACCTTCCAGGAAATGATAGATTTCCTCACCGAACAGAAAATGGCCAAGCAGTATTATCCTGAACGGCTGGAGATAGTCGGCGAGTTTCCCATGACCCCCAGCGGCAAAGTGCAGAAATTCGTCCTCCGGGACATTATAACCAATAAAATAAAAGAAGAATAATCTCAGGGCCGAATAATTCAAGGTCGGTTTAACCCGGGTAAACCTTTTTAAAATCCCTGTCCTTCTCTTAGTATATAAAGAACATCCCGGGATTGACTTTTTCGGGACGTTTACATTATGCTAAACTAGCTTATTCAGTCGAAAACCTGCTAAGTGGTATAAAAACGGGGAGAGGAACGAAAACATGGCTGATTGGTTCGAGAAGATCACCTACGGCGAATTGGTCAATAGAGCTGCCGCCAAGTATGGCGACAAAGAGTTTATGTACTTCGAGGGTAAGCGCTGGTCGTTCAACCAGGTTAAAGAGGAGACAGACCGCGCCGCCAGGGGGCTCATGGCCCTGGGTATTCAGCCCGACGACAAGGTATCCCTGTGGCTGTTGAACATGCCTGAGTGGGTCTTCATCCAGTTTGCGCTGGCAAAGGTGGGGGCCGTGCTGGTGCCCATCAACACGCAGTTCCGCACCGGGGATCTGGATTACGTGGTGAATCAGTCGGACACCACCACCCTCGTATCGGGGGACGTCTCCGGCCCCATCAACTATATCAAGATGATCCAGGAGCTGTGCCCCGAGCTCGAGACCTCACCCAGGGAAAACCTGTCGCTGGCCAAATTCCCCCAGCTCGAGCGGGTGGTCATCCTGAGCGATAATAAATACCCCGGCACATACGGCTGGAAAGAGGTGCTGGAGATGGGAGAATCGGTCAGCGAGGAAGAGCTGCACCAGCGGGAAAACTCAATCAACCCCGACGATATCTCCACTATAATGTATACCTCCGGCACCACCGGATTCCCCAAAGGAGTCATGCACTCCCACCACATCATCCGCAATATCATGGACCAGGTCAGCAGGTTAGGCATTAAACCGAACGACGTCAATCTGATGTACCTCCCCCTCTTCCACGCCTTCGGCATCTACGAGGGGACGCTCATATCCTTCGTATCCGGCGCGCGAATGGTGCTCACGGCCAAATTCGACCCTAGAGAAGCGCTCCAGCTCATCGAACAGGAAAAATGCACCATGACCCACGGCTTTGATACCCACATCCACGACATCTTGCAGCACCCCGACTTCGATACCCGGGACACCAGCAGCATCCGCACCGGCCTGGTGGCCTCAGGAATGGACAGCTCCATACCCATCGCCCGTATGGCCCAGGAAAAATTGGGCGGTTTCGTCTCCGGCTGGGGGATGACCGAGGTGGGCGCGGGAGGTGGGCTGGGTTTTCCCCACGATCCTGCAGAGTTCAACGCCAGCTTATCGGGCTACCCCCTGGTAGGCTACGAATTCAAGATTATAGACCCCGACACCGGCGAAGAGCTGCCCCCCAACACCCCCGGCGAGATATACTGCAAGACCTACATGATGATGGAAGGCTACTACAAGAAGCCGGAGGAAACGGCCAAAACCATCAACGAGGACGGCTGGATCCTCTCGGGGGACATGGGCCTCCTCACCGAAGACGGTTACCTGCGCTTCATGGGGCGCTATAAGGAAATGTTGAAGGTGGGCGGGGAGAACATGGACCCCGTGGAGCTGGAAGGCCACCTGATGAAACATCCGGCGGTGAACCAGGTGAAGGTGGTGGGCGTGCCCGACGAGAGGCTGAACGAGGTCGCGGCCGCATGCGTCATCCTCAACGACGGGGCCAACGTCTCCGAGCAGGAGCTTATGGATTTCTGTAAAGATATAGCTAACTTCAAGCGCCCCCGATACGTGCTGTTCATGAAGGATTACCCCATGACCGCCAGCGGCAAGGTGCAGAAGTTCAATCTCAGTAAGATAGCCTCCAGGGAACTGAACATATCCGAAGAATGATCGATTCAATAATAACCGAGAGGAGCAGGCGATGAGCTGGCTTAAAGAACGCGCCGCAGTAACCGGCGTGGGAGAGACGGAATATACTAAAGGCTCGGGCATGAGCATACTGGCGCTGCAGCTCCAGGCATCGCTTCGTGCCATAGAAGACGCCGGACTTTCCCCCAAGGACATAGACGGGGTCATCCCCTATGCCACCACGGGAACAGTAGCGGAGGATTTCATCACCAACTTCGGCATCGACGACCTCCGCTACTCGGCCACTACCCCCATGGGCGGCGCAAGCTGCGTGGCCTCCTTGCAGAGCGCGGCCATGGCCGTATCCACCGGAGTAGCCAACCACGTGCTGTGCGTGGTGGGGAGGAACGGCTATTCGGGCGGCCGCGTGGGCACGCGGGTTTCACAACTGCCCCAGTTCAAAACCGTTACCGAATACGAGATGCCCATCGGGGCCAACGCTCCCGCCCAATACTACGCGCCCATGGCCCGCCGCCACATGGAGCTCTATGGAACCAAGAGCGAGCAGCTGGCGCAGATAGCCATGACCATGCGCAAACACGCCATGATGAACGACAACGCCCTCATGAATAAACCCATGACCCTGGAGGACCACCAGAACTCCCGCATGATCTCCGAGCCCCTCCACCTCTTCGATTGCTGCCTGGAGAGCGACGGCGGAACGGCGGTAATCGTGAGCAGCGCCGAGCGGGCCAAAGACATGAAACAGACCCCCGTTTACATCATGGGCGTGGCCGAGGGGCATCCCGATTCACCCAGCACCATCACCCAGCGCCCCGACATTACCCGCCTGGGCACCGCCAAGGCCGCTCCCAAGGCATTCGAGATGGCCGGTGTCTCCCATAAAGACATAGACGTAGCGGAGGTATACGACTGCTTTACCTACATCGTCCTCTGCCAGTTGGAGGACCTGGGGTTTTGCGAAAAGGGCGAGGGCGGTTCCTTCGTGGAAGGAGGACGAATCGAGCTGGGCGGCGAGCTCCCCGTGAATACCCACGGCGGACT
>JAUXIQ010000340.1 GCA_030620925.1 Nitrospinota bacterium | reverse complement strand
CTACAGAATATAGCGGCTCAAGTCTTCGTCCTTGGCGATATCCGCAAGTTTTTCCCTGACGTAAGCGGCATCGATGGTTATTTCAACTTCTTCGCTTTCCGGCGCCTCGTAAGAGATGTCGTCAAGCAGTTTTTCCATTATGGTATGCAGGCGCCTCGCGCCGATGTTCTCCGTGCGCTCGTTGACCGATTCGGCGAGGGAGGCGATCTCCTCCATAGAGTCCTCAGTAAAGTTGAGGCGGATGTTTTCGGTCTCCAGGAGCGCTTTATACTGTTTTATCAGTGCGTTCTGGGGTTCGGTGAGTATCTTGATAAACTCCGCCTTACCCAGCGAACCCAGCTCCACGCGTATGGGAAACCTCCCCTGCATCTCGGGGATGAGGTCTGAGGGTTTGGATGCATGAAACGCCCCTGCGGCTATGAACAGGATGTGGTCCGTCTTTACCATACCATATTTGGTCCCCACCGTGGAACCCTCTACGATGGGCAGGAGGTCGCGCTGCACTCCTTCCCTGGAGACGTCGGGCCCCGCCACGGTCTCCCGGCCGGTAATCTTGTCCAGCTCGTCCAGGAATATGATCCCCGATTGCTCTACGCGCTCCAGAGCCTCTTTGGTGACCTTGTCCATGTCTACCAGCTTATCCGCTTCCTCGGCGGTGAGTATTTCCAGTGCTTCGGGCAGGTCCACTTTCCGTCGCTTGGTGCGCTGCGGGAATATGTTCCCCAGCATGTCTTTAAGGTTGATGTCTATATCTTCCACTCCCGCGCCGCTTATAACTTCTATCATGGGGGAGGAGCGGTCGGCCACTTCGAGCTCCACCTGTCGGTGGTCCAGTCTTCCCTCCCTGAGATATTTTCTGAACTTCTCCCTCGTGGTTTGGTAACTGTCCAGGGGTGTTTCCACTGGACTACCTTCTTCTTTCTCATCATCCAGTGAGAACTCTCTTTGCTGGGCAGGAGTGGGAGGGATGAGCAGGTCGAGCACCCTCTCCTCGGCCATGACCCTGGCTTTCTCCTTTACTTCCTCGGTTTTCTCCTGGTGGATCATGTTCCTGGCCAGTTCGGTGAGGTCCCTTATCATGGATTCCACGTCTCGCCCGACGTAGCCTACTTCGGTGAACTTGGTGGCCTCCACTTTCAGGAAGGGAGACCTGGCCAGTGAGGCGAGGCGGCGGGCGATCTCCGTTTTGCCCACTCCGGTGGGGCCTATCATTATGATGTTTTTCGGTGCAACTTCGTCCTTGAGCTCCGGGGGGAGTTGCTGCCTGCGCCACCTGTTCCTGAGTGCGGTGGCCACGGACCGCTTGGCTTTATGCTGCCCGATGATATATTTGTCCAGTTCCTTGACTATCTGTTTTGGCGTGAGCTGTTCCATGATGTTTTCTCTATGCCTGTTTCACTGAAGTTGCAATTCTTCTATGGTTATGTTTTCGTTGGAGTAGACGCACAAAGAAGCCGCTATGCGCATGGCCTCTTTCGCGATTTGTATAGTGTCGAGCTGGGAGTTCTCCATCAGTGCCTGGGCGGCGGCCTGAGCGTAACCGCCCCCTGAGCCTATTCCTATCACTCCCTGGTCCGGCTCTATGACGTCGCCCGTGCCGGAGAGGATGAGTATGTTTTCTTCGTCAGCCACCGCCAGCAGTGCCTCGAGTCGTCTGAGTATGCGGTCGGTGCGCCAGTCTTTGGCCATCTCCACGGCGGCGCGTGTCAGGTTGCCCTGATGCTCCTCCAGCTTGGCTTCGAAGCGGGAGAAGAGGGCGAAGGCGTCGGCGGCTGCACCTGCAAAACCGGCCAGCACTTTATCGTCGAAAAGCTTGCGCACCTTCCTGGCTCCATGTTTCATTATAACATCACCCATGCTCACCTGTCCGTCGCTGGCCATGACCACCCGGCCTTTGTGCCTCATGGTCAGAACCGTGGTGGACCTGATGACAGGTTTTTTACGTGCCCTGGGATGGGCCTGGTCGTAAACGTGCATGAGCTTGTCCAGCTCCAGATGCGTATAGATCTGGGTGCTGGAAAGGCTGGCGTGGCCCAGGAGCTCCTGGATGATCCTCAAGTCCGCACCGGCGTTTAATAGATGGGTGGCGAAGGTATGCCTCAGTGAATGCGGGCTGATCTTCTTATTCATGGCCCCCTTTCTGATGAGGCGCGATAGCATGTCGCGCACTCCTCTGTCGGTCAACCGCTTGCCCCTGTTGTTTATGAACAGCGCTTCCGCGTCCATGCCGCCCTGTTTCCCTCGCAGCTCACCCATACGTTCAATATATTCCTCGAGTGCCTTGACGGCGGGTATACCCAGAGGAACGATCCGCTCCTTCCCCCCTTTGCCTTTCACGCGGACCAGGCGGCTGCGGAGATCCATGTCTCTTTTGCTGAGGGAGACAAGCTCCGCTACCCGTATGCCCGTTGCATAAAGCAGCTCGATCAGGGCGCGGTTCCTCAAGGAGAGAGGGTCTGCATCGGGGGTGAGTCCCAGCAGCCCGTATACTTCGTCCACGGTCAGGAAAACGGGCACGTTCTTCTCTTTTTTAGGGGCGGTGACCAGCCGGACTTTGTTTACGTCGATATGTCCTTCGCGCTCCAGGAACTTGAAGAAGGTCTTGATGGCGGACAGCTTCCTCGCCGCCGTGGAGCTGCTGATGCCCGAACTGTACAGTTTGCCCATGAAGGCCCGCACCATGAGATGGTCCACGTTATCCCATGGTATAGACCCTTCGGCGTCACGCGCTCCCTGTTTCTTGAGGAAGTCTCCGAGTTGCTCGATATCTCTAATATATGCCCTTATGGTGTGGGTTGAATAGTTTCGCTCCAGGGCCAGATATCTATTAAACTCTGTTAGATGAGGAATCAAGCTGTTACCCTTTCAGACTAAAAGGCCGATCAGGGGCCTATATGAATAACCTGGCATTGGGCCCATTTCTCTAAATCCGCCAGTGCTCTCTCAGCCATCGCCCTTCTACGCTGTCGCTTATCCCTGATTTTTTCGGAAAGAGGCGGCAGCAACCCGAAGTTCATGTTCATAGGCTGGAAATCCTCTTTTTCCGGGTTAGAGATGTAGGATAACAGGCCGCCGTGCGCGGTGGAGGGCGGAGGAACGACGGCCTCCAGCCCTTTTCGCACCCGCGCCGCGTTTATACCCGCCAACAAGCCGGCGGCAGCCGATTCTACGTAGCCCTCCACGCCGGTAATCTGCCCCGCGAAAAAGATGCTGTCGTTTTCCCTCAGTTGAAGGGTAGGGCGCAGCAGACGCGGTGAATTAATAAACGTG
>JAUXIQ010000011.1 GCA_030620925.1 Nitrospinota bacterium | reverse complement strand
GCTTCCCTGGAAACGCGCACGCCCTCGAAAAAGGTCTCGTTTACCCTGCCTCCGCCCAATGTCCATATGGGCCGGACTGAAATCCCCTCCGAGTCCATGGGCACGATGAACATGGTAATGCCCTTGTGTTTGGGGACGTTCTGGTCGGTGCGGGTCGCCAGGATAATGTAATCGGCTATGTGGGCGTTGGAAGTAAATATCTTCTGGCCGTTTATTACAAATTCATCTCCATCCTCTTCTGCCCTGCACTCCAGGGCGGCTAAATCACTCCCCGCGTTGGGTTCAGTGAAACCCACGCAGAAGAGTATTTCACCATTAATAATTCTTGGCAGGTACTCCTTTTTCTGCTCCTCGGTGCCGATGGCCTGCAACGTGTTCCCTACCTGGTTCACCGTCAACTGATAGGCACCCATGGGTATGCCCGCATAGCCCATCTCTTCCATGAAAACGGCCATCTCCATAAAACTGGCCCCGCCGCCGCCGTATTCTTTGGGCCACTGCAGACCGAGCCATCCCCGCTGCGCCAGCTGCTTGTAGATAGTCGGCGAATGGGCGTTGAGAACTTCTCCCTGTTGCTGGAGCTCCTCGATAACCTCGGGGGTAATAGCCGATTGGGCGAACTCCCTCATTTCCTGCCGGAAAGCATTCTGTTCAGGAGTAAAATCGAAATACATAGCAGTCCCCCTGTATATTTATTTCCACACATTATCTATGGAAGAGGATATTTTTTCCATAATCAAGGCTTTTTATACCAGAAATGGATGGGTATGGCAATGTTCATTATGCATGCTAGGGGGACGCGAATGGTGTCGAAGATCCGGTCTCAATTTGAGAAGCCCGGTCGGCGAGTCGGCAGGCGGGCTTGGAATTTCAGGGGAAGAACTCCATTTTTTTCCGGTATCCTCGGGCTTTCGTTCCCTTCAGGAAGGAGTGAAGCAGCTTGAGGGAAGCGTACATTGCGAAAAGCTCCAGCGCGAAAGGGGGGAAACCCAGGAAACCCAGGACGGGCATCTCAAAGAGTTTTATATGGTTCATGATAGGCACATCGTAGACCCATTTGGTGTATCCCCAGTAATTCCAGAACTCCCACAGGAAACCGCACACCGAACCCCCAATTAGAAGGGCCAGTGCCCTGCTGATCTCCCCCCGGGCCAGGTCGCCGAGGAGGGAATCCCCCTTGAGCCAGTAGTTGATGGGGTCGAATAAAAAGAAAAAACCCAGCCACACGAAACCGAACAGATAGCTGGAGTAACCTGAGGGGAAAAACAGGGGCACCGTGACGCACAGGGCTCCGAATACGACAGATGCTGCAAGCGCGTTCCTCGAGAAGGTTCTGGGTTTGACTTTCAACCGGTCCAGCCTGAGCACATCCTCTAAAAGCTCAGAGGTAAAGAAGACCCCGGGGACTACGGTGGCAAAGGCGACCAGAGAACCCGTCACCGAAACCCAATATTGGGAAGGGAGGTTCACGTAGTGCCAGTTTTCGAGGTAGAGGTTATACCATTCGAATAAAAGCCACAGGCCCGCGGATATCGGAAGCACGGCCGCGAACTCCGCCCGCCGATTGATCATCAAGGAGCGGCCTTTACGATAGTAAATGGCAGCATCCAGAAAGAGTATGTAGCCGTACCAGAAAAACTGGTAGGCCCACCTCGCCAGGGGCTGCCAATGGCTGATTGCAAGAATCTCGCCCCACCCGATGAGAATCAGGCCGATGAATAGATAGCTTTTAAACTCCCTTTTGTTCTGAGCTTCCATACGAAATCAATATAGGTATCATATACGCATTATTAACACAAACAGAAAGGACGTATTCGGGGCCTTTTTTTCTTGACACGTTTTATGCAAGGATGTATAAATCATTAGGTAACAGAAATATCAACTTTTCTCAAAGGTAGGCGGAACATAAAGGCAATGGGTAATCGTAAGGCGTATTTTTTTAACGGCTATCGATTTTTTTGGGGCTATTTCTGGTTTAGCCGCAGCCCGTCGCCTTGCGTGTTCACCTGACCGTTAACTAAATAAAGCAGAAAATACAAAAGGCCATGGGCAGCAAAATAAAACCCATGGCCTTTTGTATTTTCAAGGTAGTTCAAAGTCAACCGGAGGAGGAATAATAACAATGATAATAGTCATGAAGAATGGCGCCACAGAAGAAGAGGTATCAGAGGTCATGAGCAAAATAGAAGAAATGGGATACAAAGCGCACCTTATCACCGGAGTTGAGAAAAAAATCATCGGAGCAGTGGGCGACGAGCGCGAAAAGGCTCAACTGGAATCCTTGATCTCCATGCCCGGGGTGGAAAATACCATCCCCATCCTCAAGCCCTACAAACTGTCCAGCCTGCAAGCCAGGGAAGAGAAGACGGTGATCAAAGTCGGGGACGTGGAAATAGGCGGAAAACACATGTTTATGGTGGCAGGACCCTGCTCAGTGGAAAGCGAGGAGCAAATCTTCCAGGCGGCGGCCGCCGTCAAGGAGGGAGGAGCGCATGTCCTGAGAGGAGGCGCCTTCAAACCCAGGACCTCCCCTTACAGCTTCCAGGGCATGGGCGAAGGGGGACTCAAACTGCTTAAAAAAGTAAGCGAAGCCCTGAACATCCCCGTGCAGACGGAAATCATGAACCCCGAGGATATAGACCTGGTGGCCGAATACGTGGATATCCTTCAGGTGGGGGCCAGGAACACTCAGAACTTCCCCCTGCTTAAAAAACTGGGCACGGTCGGGAAACCGGTGTTTCTGAAGAGAGGGCTCAGTACCACCATCGAGGAGCTGCTCATGTGCGCCGAGTACATTCTCTCGGAAGGTAATCAACAGGTGATCCTTTGTGAGAGGGGCATAAGAACCTTCGAGACCGCCACCCGCAACACCCTGGACATAAGCAGCATCCCGGTGCTGCAGCAGGAGACCCACCTGCCGGTAGTGGTCGATCCCTGCCACGCAACCGGCAACTGGAAATATGTGATTCCCCTCTGCAAAGCTGCCGTGGCAGCGGGTGCAGACGGTCTGATGGTGGAAGTCCACCCCAACCCCCAGGAGGCGCTTTCGGACGGACCTCAGTCGTTGAAGCCTGAGAACTTTCATAAACTGATGGCGGAATTGGAGCCGTACATTAAGCTTGCCGGAAGGACGCTGTAGACAAGAAAGTGCGTCTACGGTCGGTTGGAGACCCGAAGGGAAACACGCGCCTGCATGCTCAATAATCCGATGATACACCTTTATGACCGACAATCAAAAGGTGTGTTGACAAGTTTTTCCCGCGCGGTTAGAATACCCACCATGTAATCCTGCCTATGATTTTAATAATATTAAGAAAACGCCCTATAAATATCCAACAAATTTCCTAGAAAACTTTGCTTGACATTAACAATAAGATTAAGATAATTTAGTATAGTAGATAAAACCTCTTGGCTTATTAATATTTATAAACATAGGGAGGTCGTTTAAATAATAGAGGATGGTCATCAAACGGCACGATTTCAACCGTAAGACAGCGAAAGTAGAGGCCGCACAACAGGGCAGTTTAATATTAAATATCTCCTATCACGACATTACGAACGGAATAACCGGGTCGTGATCGTGATTAAACGGTTTCGACCTGATGGAGGAGAGTAAATTGAACGAAGAGAGCAACCTTAGCGCAGGACCCCCGGTGGGGGGAGAAGAGGACCTCAGCCCCACGCCTTCAGGCTCTAAGAACAAAACGGCCATGGTGGTGGTGCTGGTGCTGGTTATTCTGGTTGGAGGCTATTTCGGCTTTAAGTGGATTCAGTTCAGGAGAACCCACGTCTCCACCGATGACGCCAGGGTGAAGGGGACTATGGTTACCATCAGCCCCAGAGTCCCCGGAAGGATTGAAAAGATAACCGTAGATGAAGGCCACAAGGTTAAAGCCGGCAAGCTGCTGGTGAAGCTGGACCCTGCTGAAATACGTGAGAAAGTAGCGATAGCAAAGGCCGACTTAAATGCGGCGATCAGCGAGCTGCAAAAAGCCAGGCTCTCCTATGCGTTGCAGAAAGAGCAGGTGAGGGCGGACCTCGATCAGGCCCGCGCCTCTGTGGAGGTATCCCAGAGCCGACTCAAACAGTCCCAGGAAGACCTGGAGATGGAAATCAAGACCAGGGCCGAACAGATAAACAGCGCCCAGGCCGGCCTGAAGGCATCGATGGCGGCCATGAACGAGAGCACTGCCAGGGTGGATATGGCCAAAGCCGAATACAAAAGGCACAAGGAGCTCTACGAGAAGGGAGTCATCGCCAAACAGCAAATGGATGGGAAGGACGAGAGCCTGAACGTCGAGAAGGCCCGAAATCAGTCAGCCAGGGAAAAGATACAGGTGGCCACCGCCAACCTCAAGTTGACTGAGACGATGAAAGCCATGATAGACGTTAAAAAGGAAGCGGTCAAAACCGCCCGGGGTGAGCTGAAGCGATCGCTGGCCATCCTGGATAAGGCGGAAGCGGCGAAGACCATCGTGGCCCTCAGCAAAGAGAACATCAAAGTCCTGGAATCCAGGGTAGAGCAGAAAAAGGCGCACCTGCGCGATATAGAAAATCTCATGAGCGATACTGAAATCTTCTCCCCACTGAACGGTGTTGTGAGCAAGAAAATAGCCGATGTGGGGGAAAGGGTTCAGCCCGGCCAGCCCCTGCTCATCATCAACGACGTCAAGGATATCTGGGTGAGCGCCAACATCGAGGAGACATATATCCGAAAGGTGCGCTTGAATCAGCGGGTGGACGTCAAGGTCGATGCCTACCCCGGCCGGGTGTTCAGTGGCTATGTTATCAATGTCGGGGCGGCGGCGGCATCGGAATTTTCCCTCCTCCCCACCGATAACTCCAACAGGAACTTCACCAAGGTTACCCAGAGGATACCGGTCAAGATAAAAGTGGACGACCCCAGGACCGAGCTGAAACCGGGAATGATGGTCATCGTGCAGATAGCGGTGCGTTGATTATCTCAGCAGCCGACATAGTTGTGTGAACCCTTGCCGCCAACTGCTGACCTGGTGGATTCGCAGACAGAAACCCGATAATACCTTCACCCGGCTCTCCTGAACAAGGGCGGATAGTGGGATACGTTTTTTGTATAATATTAATCCCTTCAAATCGATCGCTGTAATAGCCCTTCCGCAAGTCTCTAAAGAAAAACCAGGCTCTTTTTTCCGGGCAGCGGCTATCTTCATCCTATCCTTTTTCGTCTTGGCGGGAGCGACCGGCTGTGGCTCTGAAAGCCGGACCGACGACAGACTGGTCATCGCACTGGAAAGCAGCCCCACCAACCTGGACCCCAGATTGGCCCTGGATGCGGCTTCGGAGAGGGTTAACCAGCTCATATACAGCAAGCTGGTTCGATTCGACCGGAAACTCAACATAGTGTCGGACCTGGCGGAAGGATGGGAAAACCCGGACCCCCTCACATACATCTTCCACCTGAAAAAGGGGGCGCTTTTTCACGACGGCAGAGAGCTCACCTCCCGGGACGTCAAATACACCTTCGAATCCATATTGGACCCCGAGCTGGGCTCCGCCAAAAGGGGAAGTTATCTCGCCGTTGAAAAAATAGAGGCCCCCGATCCCCTGACGATCATATTCAAGCTCAAGGAATCTTACGCCCCGTTTATGGTTTCCATGATCCAGGGGATAGTGCCCGCGCACATCGCCAACACCGCTGAAAACAGACTGCGCTTAAATCCGGTGGGAAGCGGGCCTTTCCGTTTCGATAGCTGGCAGCAGGACGAGAAGATAGAGCTGACGGCCTTTAAGGACTATTACGGCGGGAAACCGAAGCTCAGGAGAATCGCCTTCAGAATAGTTCCCGATGAGACCATCCGTTTACTGGAAATTGAAAAGGGCGGGGTGCATCTCCTTCAGAACGGTCTCTCACCCGATATCCTTCCCCGACTGAGGAAGAACGAACACCTCAAAATAATCACCGGCCCCAGCACCAACTACTCTTACCTGGGGTTCAACATGGAAGACCCCATCCTGCGGCACAGGATGGTAAGACAGGCCATAGCCAGCTCCATAAAAAGGGAAAGCATCATAATTAATATCCTGAAAGGCACAGCCATCCCCGCTACCGGGCTGCTCCCCCCCGAGCATTGGGCCTACGAAGGCGACGTGCAGAGCTACCCATACGACCCTGCCCATGCCGCACAGCTGCTGGACAGGGCGGGGTTCAAGGACCCCGACGGGGACGGGCCCAAGCCCAGGTTCCAACTGGTCTACAAGACCTCCCAGAATCAGCTCCGCCGAAGGATCGCAGAAGTTATCCAGCAGAACCTGAAGGATATAGGGGTGGACCTGAAGATTCAATCATACGAATGGGGAACTTTTTTCTCTCACATAAGGAAAGGGAACTTCCAGATATATTCCCTGACCTGGGTGGGGATAACGGAACCGGATATCTACTACTACATCTTCCATACTTCCAATGTGCCCCCCAAGGGAGCCAACCGGGGAAGATACCTTAACGCAGAGATAGACGAGCTCCTGGTTAAGGGGCGCAGGGCGGTCGATTTAGATCAACGAAAAGCCGTCTACGGCCGGGTGCAGAAGATAATTGCGGAGGATGCCCCCTACGTGAGCCTGTGGCATGAGACCAACGTGGTGGTGATGCGGAAAGAAGTCGAAGGGTTCCGCCTCTATCCTGGGGGTGATTTCACGTCCCTGAAGGACGTATATATAAAACAGCGCTGACCGGAAAAATCTCCTCAATGCACAAGAAAGGGTAAGGACGATGTTCCTATACATAGTGCGGCACGGGGCTACGGAGTGGAATTTAAACGAGGGCCGTTACTGCGGATGCCGCGACATAAGCGATATCGATCTCAGCCCTCTGGGGAAAAAGCAGGCGGAGGCCCTGGGGGAGAGGCTCAGGGAAGCTCCGCTTAAAGCGGTTTACAGCAGCCCCCTGAAGCGAGCGGTGGAGACCGCCCGGCAGGCGGCCCGGCTCCACAAACTGGATGTGGCCATCATTAACGAACTCAGAGAAAGGAACTACGGGCAGTGGGAGGGGCTCACGCTGAAAGAGATCGACGAGCGATTTCCGGGAGGCTATGAGGGCTACGAGAAAGACCCCGGCTCTTTCCGCCCGCCTGATGGAGAGACCGGCTTCGAGGTCGGGGAAAGGGTGGTTCAGGCGGTGGCGTTAATAGCCGAGCGCCATGACGACCAGGCCGTGGCGCTGGCGGCACATGAGGCGGTGAACAGGATACTGCTCTGCCGTCTGCTGGGGTTAAGCGTATCGGACTACAGGAGGAAGCTCGTCCAGTCAAACGCATCGCTCACCATAGTCGAATGCCATGAGGGTCAGGGGAAGCTCCTGCTCTATAACGACACCTCCCATCTCGCCCACCTGCAATAACCGGCCGACCGCCGCTACACGCCCTTCCTGGCCAGCGCTTTGGCTCCGATGTCTTTTCTGTAATGCACGCCATCCCAGTCTATTCCCTTCGCCGCCCGGTAGGCTGCCTGAACGGCCGCACCGACGTCCTTACCCCTGGCGGTCACCCCCAGCACCCTGCCGCCGGAAGTTACCACCCTGTCTTCATCCAGTCTGGTGCCCGCGTGAAACACCTGGACGTCTTCCATTTTCGAGACCTGTTCCAATCCCCGTATCTCGTGCCCTTTATCATATTCGCCGGGATAACCGCCGGAAGCCATGACCACGCAAACCGACGCCCCCGGGCTCCACTGTAGTTCAATATTTTCGCTCAATTCGCCGTCCGCTATGGCCAGCAGAGCCGGCATGGGATCGCCCTCCATGAGCATGAGCAGGGGCTGCGTTTCCGGATCGCCCATCCTGGCGTTGAATTCCAGCACCCGGGGCCGCCCGTCCTGGATCATGAGGCCGGCGTACAGGACGCCCCTGTAAGGCTTTCCTTCAGCAGCCATGGCCTTCACCGTGGGCTCCATCACCTCGCCCATTATGCGCTCTTCCACCTCGGGACTCACCACCGGAGCCGGGGCATAGGCCCCCATACCGCCGGTATTGGGGCCGGTGTCTCCATCAAAAACGGGTTTGTGGTCCTGGGAAGGGGGCATGGGAAGCATCCTTTCGCCATCCGTCAGAACTATGTAAGAGGTTTCTTCCCCGCACAGCATCTCCTCAACGATCACTCTCTCTCCGGCTTCGCCGAAAGCCTTTTCTTCCATTATAAGGTCGACGGCGGTCAGCGCTTCCTGCGTAGTACCGCAGACGATAACCCCCTTCCCCGCCGCCAGGCCGTCGGCTTTTACCACCAGAGGCCCGCCCCGCTTCTCCACGTATCTTCTGGCCTCCTGCGGCCCATCGAAAACCTCGAAGGCGGCGGAGGGTATATCGTATTTCCGCATAAGTTCCTTGGTGAATACCTTGCTGCCTTCGATCTGTGCCGCGGCCTTCGTGGGGCCGAAGACCCTGAGACCGCGGGTGCTGAAAAAATCCGCTAATCCCGCCACTAACGGCGCCTCGGGCCCGACCACCGTCAGGTCTATGCCCTCTTTCCGGGCAAAAGCGGCAAGGGAATCCAGGTCGGTCGGCTCCAGGGGGATGTTTCCCGCCACAGAGGCAGTGCCCGCATTCCCCGGCGCGCAAAACACACGGCTCACCATGGGGCTCTGAGCTATCTTCCAGGCCAGCGCATGCTCCCTGCCGCCACCTCCTACGATAAGCACTTTCATTCCCAGTCCCCCTGCTCATGTTCGGCACGGGCAGACGCATAATCCGTCGGCCACATAACTGAAACGACGCTGCGAAAAAACTGGTGATGCCCGGTTATAAGCAATCAGGCCCGCTGGCAGGTATCCGCCGGACTTCCGAACGAAGTAAGGTTTGTTGAGTTATGTGCGAGGCGGGTTAGAGGTCTCTTTCGATCACGAAATCGGCCACCGCGTGAAGGCCGTCTAGGTAAGGAGAGCCGCTATCGAAAACGGCCAGTTCTGATTTTGCTCTCTTGATATAGTCCACTGCCCTGGCTTCGACCCTTTGAAAAACGTTTTGCTCAGCCATCAGCTCGGTAAGCTCTTTTATATCCTGAGGGTTGACTTCCCCATTCTCAACAAAATGCCCGATCCTGCTGCGCTGCTCCGAGTTGCAGTTCTCATACAGGAGGATAAGGGGAAAGGTGATGTTTCCCTCCCGTAGGTCGGTGCCGGTGGGTTTGCCGAGCCTTTCTTCATCAGCGGTATAATCCAGATAGTCATCCACCAACTGAAAGGCCATTCCCACGTTTAAGCCAAATGATGCCAGGGCTTTTTCCTCATCCGCAGAGGCGCCCCCCAGTACCGCTCCCAAACGGCAGCAGGTGGATATCAGGGTGGCCGTTTTCCTCTCGATGATGTTGACGTATTCATCTTCGGTGAGCTTCAGGTTGCATACGTTTACCTGCTGGAGAACTTCACCCTCGGCCATCCTGAGGCAAGTGTCGGAAAGGATCCTGAGCATTCTTGAATCCCCGTCATGGGCCATGATATCGAACGACTTGGCGAAAAGGAAATCCCCGACAAGAACGCACACTTCGTTGCCCCACTTGGAGTTGGCTGAGGGATTGCCGCGCCTCTTGGGCGAGGCGTCGATGACGTCATCATGAAGGAGGGTGGCGGTATGCAGGAATTCCACCACGCAGGAATGGGCGATGTGCCTGTCTTCTCCATCGTATCCGCAGAGCCGTGAACTCATCAGCACCATTACAGGTCTTATCCGTTTGCCGCCCCCGAAAAACAGATAAGAGCCTATTGTGGGTATGATTTCCACATCAGACTCGAAATACTTCCCGATAGCTTTTTCGACTTTTTCCAGGTCGTCTTTAATCAGCGTTAAAGTATCTTTAAAGTCCATACATTAACTCGCAATATTTCTCCATGGAAACGCTATTGTCCGGAACATGAATTTTTGGTATATTTAGGTGCTGACCTTAAAACAATGAGGGGGCAATGTCAAGCATTTTCGTCCGGTTTAGACCGGCGGTGGGCCCATTTCCGGGAAACAACTCATATAAAACTGTTGCTAAGAAACCGATGAAGAATTATACTGAGAAGTGCAAAACGGATGGAAACAGGATATTACAACAACCTGCTGTTTATTCTCCCCCAAAAAGCGGAACCTGCCGTGACTCTCACATAACTTTTAATTGATCGAACACCAGAGGGAACAAATCTCTGGAAACAAGGTGTTAAAAACAATATGTTAACCTCCTGAGGGAGGCAGCTTCTTTGTAGGAGACTGGGTATGAGTGACTCCACAGTTGTTCACGTAATAGGTACGGGGACCATCGGGGAACCCCTTATAGGTCTTCTGGTCAATATGAAAGATGAGATACGCATCGACGAAGTGACCTTTCACAAAAGGACCCCCCTCACCTCGGACAGGTCCAAGGTCCGGTCGCTCATAAGGAGAGGGGCGAAGTTATGCGTCGATAGCGACAAGGAGAGCGAATTCAGAAAACTGGAAATGGAGCCCACCTACGAATCCCTGGAGGCCCTGGAGAGAGCCACCGTTGTCATCGACTGCACTCCCTCCGGAGTGGGTCGGAGCAACAAGAAAAATTTCTATCAGGCATACAGGCATAATACTAAAGGATTCATCGCCCAGGGCAGCGAGTTCGGCTTCGGGAAGATGTACGCCCGAGGCATAAACGATGCGGCTCTCGTGCCGGGTGAAGACCAGTTTATCCATATAGTAAGCTGTAACACTCATAATCTGGCCGTGCTGATAAAAAACGTGGGCGGCGTGGAAACAGACGGGGACAATTTCGTGGAAGGTCGGTTCCTGTGTATCAGGCGAGCCAATGACATCAGCCAGGACGGCAGTTTTATCCCTTCGCCCCAGGTGGGCAAGCATGACGACGAAAAGTTCGGCACCCACCACGCCAGAGACGCCTATCACCTCTTCAAAACGATCGACATCGACCTCAACCTCTTCTCTTCGGCCATCAAAGCCAATACCCAGTATATGCATGCCATCTGGTTCGACATCAAGGTCAAACACCCCGTGGACCTGGAGAAGGTGATTCAGCGCCTGCGTGAGGACGAAAGCGTTGCGGTGACTGAAAAGACCTCTGCAAACCTCATCTTCTCCTTCGGGAGAGACCACGGATACTACGGCAGGCTTCTCAACCAGACCGTGGTATGCCTGCCCACTCTGCACGTGCGCAACGGCAACGAGATAGTCGGGTTCTGCTTCACCCCTCAGGACGGAAACAGCCTTCTCAGCAGCGTCTCCGCCGCTGAATGGTTCATAAATCCTAACGAATACAAAACCAGGATTCAGAGCCTGAAACCCTATTTCTTCGACGAAATTTAGGCCCCTGGATTTCATGAGGATAGCGGGCATACGTCTTCGCACAGAGGGTGGTAATCAGCGATGGTCCATGCCCATAACTCTTTGGTTGACACTAAAGGAGACCATAGTATAGATTAATATCAATGACCGAGAGCGGGAGTAACTCAGCGGTAGAGTGCAACCTTGCCAAGGTTGAAGTCGCGGGTTCAACCCCCGTCTCCCGCTCCAGATTTTCCGTATATGTCGGCGGCATAGCCAAGTGGTAAGGCAGAGGTCTGCAAAACCTCCATTCCCCGGTTCGAATCCGGGTGCCGCCTCCATATAACCGGTTATAAGAAGGCGCCTTTTTAAAAGGCCCTTTTTTTATTCTCCCATCTTTTTTCATTGTCTAAAGCGGATTATTCCGCTATAAATTCCATGACCTTTCATGCAGCCGAATAAAACATTGGATCGACTATACGAAGAAGGGGGAAAAGATACCATGGATTTCGCTTTCACGCCCGAACAGGAGATGTTTAGAAAAACCGTAAGAGATTTTACTGACAATGAACTCAAACCTCAGTCCGCCCAATGGGATAAAAACGAGGAGTTTCCCCGGGAAGCATACAAACAGATGGCCCGGCTGGGTATCCTGGGGGCCAACGTTCCGCAGAAATTCGGGGGCATGGGAATGGACTGCATAACCGCCGGCATATCGGCGGAAGAGATCGGCCGGGGAGATATGAGCTGCGCTCAGTTCGTGGTCATGGGTGGCCTGATGGGTGGGCTGATCTCCGAACACGCCTCGCCGCGGGTCCAGGAGGAATGGCTGCCCCGCTTCGTTGAGGGAGAAGTCGTAATCTCCCTTGCGCTAACCGAACCGGGCGCCGGCTCCGACGCCGCCAACCTCCAGCTTAAAGCCGAAAAGGACGGCGACCAATTCGTCCTCAACGGCGAAAAGACTTCCATCACCACCGGATACGTTTGCGATGCGTCCATAGTGTTTGCACGAACCGACCCCTCGGCGGGGGCCAGGGGTGTCACCGCCTTTTTTGTGCCTATGGACCAGCCGGGGATAGAGAGGACCAAGTTCAATGACCTGGGCCATCGGGCGGTGGTGCGGGGGTCACTATTTTTCGACAATGTCCGTGTACCCGCAGACCATATACTCAGCGTCGAGGGACAGGGGTTCTACCAGGTAATGAAAGGCTTCGATTTCAGCCGGGCCCTCCTGGGCCTCATGTGCATAGGGTGTGCCGAGCAGACCGTAGAAGACACCATTCAATACGTCAAGGAGCGGTCCGCCTTCGGCAGGCCCATCGCCAAGTTCGAAGGCGTATCCTTCCCCATCGCCGAAGCGCTGACCATGCTCGACGCCGCCAAGTGGCAGTGCTACAGAACGCTCTGGCTCAAAGACAACAACCTGCCGCACACCATCGAAGCGGCCATGTGCAAATGGTGGGGGCCCAAAATTTCCGTCGATATCATCCACGAGATGCTCCTGCTCCACGGGCACTACGGCTACACGGATGAGTTTCCGGTGGAGCAAAGGCTGAGGGACGTTATAGGCATGGAGATAGGCGACGGAACGGCCCAGGTGTGTAAGATAGTCATCGCCCGGGAGACCATCGGAAAGGAGTATCGCCCCTATTAGTTGTAAATAAAAAGAAGATTACTGAGCGGCTAAATCTTAAAAATTAACGAGGGAGAAGGAAACCACACATTGGAAACATACCAGTCTAATTACCAATATTAAAAATAATTGCTGTAAAAAAACTCGTGTTATCTAATTTCTGTGCGTCCCGCCATTTCCACCCTGCCCTTGATGAAGGCGGACGTTTCTTAAAAAGTGTCCGATTGAGCTATGTCAGTCAATAACAAACAAGAGCCATCGGTCTATTCTCTCAGATCGGCATGGTCTGCGGGTAAGCGGATGTTTTCAGGTTACCGCCCGCAGCATCCACGGAAGTGTTATCGGCTCCTGCGTGATGAACCAGGAACATATCCTCATAGAAGATACCGCCCTTGACCCGAGATTTTTGTCCTATTACAGGCAGTTGACGAACGTAACCTCCTACATTTGTGTGCCCCTCACGGTTAAAAGCGAAGTCCTGTCCATGCCCACCGATAATCCCGGCTGAAAGAAACGTTCAGCCCAAGAACATCCCGGCTCGCCTCGGTCTGTCATGCTCAGCATAGCCCCCTCCTATTTCCTTGACAACTCAGGGTGAATTTGCCATAAGAACTCCCCATACGATTAACTTCGATTATTCCGTCTGCGGCGGGATAGACAACACAAAAAAAACCACTACTCAATCAGAGAACAGAGGTGAAATTATGAATGCTGATGACCTGAAGGTCAAAGTCCTGGGCATAGTGGGCACCCCCATAAAGGACGGCAACTGCCAGTATATGCTCGAGGAGTCCCTCAAAGCGGCCGAAGAAACGGGGCCGGTGGAGACCGAACTCGTCCACCTGCAGGACTACCGCATAGAATACTGCATCGGCTGCGAAGGCTGCCTGAGCAGGGTGCACAGGCTGCAGAAGGAGGTAGGCTTCGACGTCATGCCGGTGCCCGTCAAGGAATACAACTGCGGCATCAAGGACGACATGGAAATACTCCATAAGAAGATGCTGGAGGCCGACGGGATCATTCTCGCCGCACCGGTCTACATCGCCACCGTTCCGGGGCAGGTCAAGACATTCATAGACCGCTCCCGCACCTTCGTCCACGACTACCGGCTGCGTGGCAAGGCGGCGGCGCCTCTGACCGTGGCTTTCTACAGGAACGCCGGAGAAGACACCACCCTGCAGATGATGACCATCTCCCTGCTGGCCATCGGGCTCAGCGTGGTCGCCTTCGGCGCATCCACCGTCTCTACCAAGGAGGGCGTGGGTATACTGGTCAAGGAGACGAGGTTCGCCGTCAAGGAAGACTGGCTGGGCATGACGGCGGTCAAAGGCGTGGGCAGCCAGGTGGCCCAGGCCGCCCTCAGCATGAAGGCGGGCAGGCTGGCATTGGAAGAGGCGGGCCTGGAGATAAAATCCAGGGCCTGGTTCCCCATGCCCGGCGAATAGTAAAGGAACGCCGCTCCTATTAACCATTAAAAACTTGAAACTTCAAATGAAGCGGGCTCTTTTTGGAAAAATGATGAAAATCCAGGAGAGATAGCGGGAATGTCGAAAAAATCAAACTATTCTGTTTTGGCGAAATTTGCATCGCTAAAATCAATGGCTCGTAAGCCTCAAATTCACTTTTTCGAGGTTTTTCGATAGTCTCATGGAGTAGTGTCTCAGGTTTCGTGGAATTTTCGGCTCATTTTTGTCTTCCTGAAGCTTGACGCAGGGCCTTGATAAATCCCGGCTGAATCGGAATACCTAAACTTTGGGCTTTGAGGAGGTCTTTCCAGGATTTGTCATATTCACCTTTTTTGAAGTAAGCAATTGCCCGATGATAGTAAGCCGGAGCATGCCCCGGGTTGATCTCAAGAGCTTTATCGAGATCAGCAATAGCCCGGTCAAACCGGCCTGTAGCAATATAGGCATACCCCCGATTGCTGTAAGCTTTAAAGTACTTGGGGTTTAGCTCTATTGCCTTGGTGAAATCAGCGATGCCGAGGTCGTATCGGCCCATGTTATCATAGGCGGTTCCTCGATTGTTGTATGCCAGAGCATAATCGGGGTTTATCTCTATGGCCTTGCTTAAATCGGCGATGGCCTGGTCGTATTGGCCTGTGAAGATATAGGGAGACCCCCGAATGATGTGGGCAACAGGAAAGGGGGGGATTAACTCTGAGGCCTTGATGAAATCAGCGTGGCCGAGGTCGGATTGGCCCAGGGTT
>JAUXIQ010000377.1 GCA_030620925.1 Nitrospinota bacterium | reverse complement strand
CCGCTGCACCATCCTGTCGGAAGGGTGCCGGAAACTGGAAAAAACGGATGAATGGCATTACTACCGAAGTTTGGCGGAAAAATACGGGAAGGAACTTTCCGTGGTATTTCGTGATGCAGGGTACAATGAATCAACCGTCGCTTATCGGGTGTCATGATGACTGAGCAGAAGGAATACAGGGAAATTTCCGTTGATGAGATAGCCGGGGATGATGAGACTTTCCTCATTTCCTATCCTCGCCTTGATGAAGGCCTGTGCCGCTCGTTGAGCCGGGTGGGCCTCCTCAATCCGCTCTTAGTCCGCAAACGCCGGGACGACAGGCTCCAGATAATAAGCGGCTTCAGGCGGCTGACAGCCTGCCTGGAGAACGGGATGGAAAAAGTGCCCGCCCTCATTTATCCTAAAGGGATGGATTCCCTGAACGCTTTCGGCCTGGCGGTGCACGACAATTTGAGTCGTGGCTACAACCTGGTAGAAAAGAGCAATATATTCCACAAACTGATCAACCTTATCCATGCCTCTCACGATGAGGCCATCCGGGACTACATGCCGTTGCTGGGGCTTAATCCAGGTCCCAGTCTGTTGCATGACTACCTTTCGCTGCAGAATCTCACTGAAGATATGAGATACTACGTCCACGAGACGGATATGCCCCTATCATGCGCTTCCCGCATAGCTTCCTTCAATGATCGGGAACAGGATACCCTTTTGGAGTTCCTCCGTCCCTTGCGGCCGGGCCTGAATAGGCTGCGGGAGATGCTCGCCAATGCGGAGGAAACCGCCGCCCGGGAAGGTAATGATATAGCCGATATCTTCTCCCGGAAGGAATTTAAGGTCATCAGCGATTCCGATGCGTCCCGGCCCAGGAAGCTGGAGATGGCCCGCGCCGCGCTAAAGAAAATGCGCTTCCCCGAGGTCTCCGCCACCGAGTCTAATATCAATGAATTAACTAAAGCGCTGAAGCTCCCTCCTGACATCACCCTCCGCCTGCCCCCATATCTCGAAGGTGATACCATAAGGGCCGAGCTCAGTTTCAAATCAACAGACGCTTTGAGGCGTCTGGCGGAGAAGCTCATGGAAGTCTCCGACCTGGAAGAGCTCAAAAAGATATGCGGACTGCTTTAGCCTGGATCGGTTATGGAAAAATACCAGATAAGCGAAATATACGTCGAGCCCTCGGCAATGGAGAGGGAGCTCACCCGTCGCGTCCTTTCAAGTCTGCCGGAGTTGCCGGTATACGAGACAGATGAGGCCCGGACGTCTCCCTACGAAATAACGACGGAAGACATCGCTTCTTCCAAAAAACGGCTCTACATCAGAGATTACAAAGGTGAGCCGCTCAAACCCTGCCCCGGGACCCAGGGCCGCCTCTGCTGCAACTATTTCATCGTCAACCTGGCCGTGGGCTGCCCCCTGGACTGCTCTTACTGCATCCTTCAACACTATATCAACAGCCCTTACCTCACCCTCTACGCCAACATAGATTATTTTCTGGAAAAAATAGACGCCCGACTCGAGGCCGCACCCACCGGCCGTTCTGCGGCGTTCCGCATCGGCACCGGCGAGCTTACAGACAGCCTGGCCCTGGACCCCATCACCGGCCTCTCGCAAGTGCTGGTGCCCTTCTTTGCGGAGAAGGAGAACGCTACACTGGAACTGAAGACCAAAACGGCGGAGGTTACAAACCTGCTGGGGCTGGAGCACAGGGGAAAGACGGTGGTTGCCTGGTCCCTGAACCCTCAGCCCATCATAGACAGCGACGAAGCCTATTCAGCCTCTCTGCGGGAAAGGCTTGAAGCGGCGCTCCTCTGCCAGGAAGCCGGCTATAGGCTGGCTTTCCACTTCGACCCCATAGTCAATTACCGGAACTGGGAGCAGGATTACTTGGAGGTTGTGGAGGAGCTTTTCGCCCGCGTAAAGCCCGAGAATATCTCCTGGATCAGCATGGGCGGACTCCGCTTCAGCCCCGACCTGAAACCCATCATGCGGGAGCGCTTCCCCGAAAGCCACCTCCCCCTGGGTGAGCTGATTCCCTGCGAGGACGGCAAGCTGCGCTATTTCAAGCCCATCCGCGTAGCCATCTACCGGAGCCTGCTTTCATGGATTAGAGGCCGCGCTCCGGGCGTCCCCGTCTACCTGTGCATGGAAAGCGCCGACGTTTGGCGCCACGTCTTCGGCCGCGCCCCTTCATGCGACCCTAAATTCACGATAGATGATTTATGATACCCAGCCTTGCAATTCTCACTGCTGACGGAGTTTATCCATGACTATATATGCAGTCAGGAGATGAGTATGGTATCACCTGAACACCAGAACTCCGATGCGGTATGCAACACATGCACCATCAATCTTGTGGAACTCGCTTACAGCCGGGCGCCCTGGTTTCGCTTGGTACGCGAGCCCCTGAGAATGGGAATCATCACCCTGGGATGGTGTTATCGAATTGATGGCCGCAATCATAGAGTCCACAACGAAAACTGCTATGGCTGCCTGCGGTTTATTAAGACCGGTCTCAAAGAAAAGTCATCGATGTTCCGATGGCTGAATAACAGGGTGAACCCGATTTTCGATCGTATTCTGGAATCCATCGTGACCGTAGAAGAGGTTCTGGAAGCGAAAAATTATGCCCGTGAAGCCACCCAGCCTGAGGATAACTAGAGGCTCCAGTACCCAAAAAATGCTTATCCCATCCTTTTCCCGCTGACTTTATCAATTCTGAATCTCGCATCGCAGAACGTTTGCTCACCAACTTAGAAACTGTCTCAACAGGTCTTGTGGTCAGGGTCCACTTTCTTTTCAGCGGGCGTAGAACCTGTGCTGCCCCATTCCTGCCATGAACCGTCATAAAGCCTAACGTTCTCATATCTCAAAAGCATCAGTACGAAGTAGAGGTGGGCTGCCCGCACACCGGTCTGGCAGTATGTGACTATTTCATTATGTCTCCTGGCACCTGTAGAGAAGACCAGGTTCCTCAGGTCTTTGTAGGG